>JAUXHH010000105.1 GCA_030621655.1 Desulfobacterales bacterium | reverse complement strand
CGGCAAACCATTTTATCTGGTAATGCCCAGGGTTTTTGGAGTCAGGTTGAGCGGTAAACTGCCGGACTGGGTATCGGCGCGGGATGTACTTCTCGAACTGCTCAGACAGTTGTCAGTCAAAGGCGGGGTCGGTTATATCATGGAATATTTCGGTCCCGGAGTGAGCCAACTCACAGTTACCGACCGTGCATCCATTACAAATTTCGGTGCTGAACTGGGTGCAACCACATCAGTTTTCCCCTCGGATGAAAATACCGGAAAGTTTCTAGAAAGTCAGGGCCGCAGTGACCTGTGGCAGCCTCTGGAAGCTGATGATGATGCAGAGTATGATGAAATTATCGATATAGATATGTCCACTCTGGAGCCGTTAATTGCCTGTCCATCTTCACCGGATAATGTGGTCAAGGTATCAGAAGTGGCAGGCAAACCGGTGTCCCAGGTGTTGGTTGGCTCCTGCTCAAATTCGTCCCTGCGCGATTTGATGGTTGTTGCCAAGGTATTGGAAGGCGAGGAGATAGACTCCAATGTGAGTTTTGAGATAAATCCCGGCAGTCGCCAGGTTCTGGAAAACATAACTGTGCAGGGCGACATGCTGACCCTTATTAAAGCGGGAGCGAGGGTGCATCAGGCAGGCTGCCTGGGCTGTATCGGCATGGGGCAGGCCCCTCCAACCGATGCAATTTCATTGCGCACCTTTCCGCGTAACTTTCCTGGGCGGAGTGGGACGGTGAACGACCAGGTATACCTGTGCAGTCCTGAGGTAGCTGTAGCCTCTGCTGTTATGGGAAGGATCACCGACCCGCGTGATCTTGGCGAATATCCATTTTTTGAACTTCCGGAGAAATACCTGCTGGGTGATCAAAGGATCGAGCCGCCCAGAAATAAAGGGGAAAATATCGAGATTATCCGTGGTCCCAATATTACACCTTTCCCTGAGTTTGCACCCCTTGCAGAAACCTGGCAGGGGAAAATTCTGTTGAAGGTAGGTGATAATATTACCACGGATCACATAATGCCTGCAGGCGCAAAGATTTTGCCCTTGCGCAGTAATATTCCGGCAATCAGCGAATATGTGTTCAACAGTGTTGACCTGGAATTTATACAACGGGCTCGGGATGCCTCTGCGGCTGAACTTGGCGGCATGGTAATCGGTGGTGAAAATTACGGCCAGGGGTCCTCCAGGGAACATGCTGCATTAGCACCGCGTTACCTCGGGGTCCAGATCAAGCTGGTGAAAAGTTTTGCCCGTATCCACAAGGCAAACCTGATTAATTTTGGCATTGTGCCGCTGACCTTTGAAAATCCTGAGGACTATGAAGAACTGAAGCAGGGATCTCATGTCGAAATTCCAGATATTCGCCGGAAAATTTCTGTTGGGGAGCAAAAATTTACGGTGCTGATTGACTCCAATCCCTTACAGGCAATCCTTGAGATATCTGACAGGCACCGTGCTATATTGCTGGCGGGAGGCCTTTTGAACTGGGCCCAAAACTCGGGCTAATAGTACGCTGATTTTTTTAAATTGATGCCCTGGAATAGTGTGAGATAAAGGAGGATAGAGATCAAATCAGATAACAGGATGATTAGTCTCAGATAAATTTTTCAGCAGGGTACAAATTTTTTCCAGAGGCTATCTTGCTGTTATTATTTAGCAAATAATCTTTTCAGGGTTTAAGGCGCTGGAATGCACCCCCAAAAAGTACAAAAAATTGTACCCTGGCCATTATAGAAAAAAAGAGGAAAAGGGATGAATTCTGCCTCTATGCTGATTTTTTTCATGAAAAATATTTATTTAATAAAGTGGCACGTCAATTGCATTTATTTCAGTAAGAGTGATACTCTTATCTCCTTTCTCCTGAAGAAGGTCTACTTTGTCCCCCAAAGTCGGCCTTTTTCTATTATAGCAATCTGTAAATATTTCCCTGATGTCCCTGTGGCCTGTTAAATGCTTATAAATTCCACCTCTGTTGCATTATTACATCACAAGCAATATATCCGAAAGGAAATGGCAGAAGCAGTAGCTCAGCTTTGTGCGGCTTTGCAGTTCAAGGTGACAACCGGAACCCGTGTTTTATTGAAACCGAACCTGTTGAGCGGCAGAAGCGCGGAACATCTTGCCTGTACCCATCCGCTATTCGTCGCTGCTGTGGCAGAATGGTTCGTAGAGCAGGGTGCTTTAGTTGCGATAGGCGACTCTCCTGCTTTTGGAACTGCCCAGGGAGTAATGCGTTCAACCGGGATCGAAAAAGCTCTTGCCGGACTACCGGTTAAGCAGATCAACTTTGATCGTTCTGAACCTGTTACCCTTGCCGGGGGGGTGAAAGTGAATGTGGCGAGTGCCGCCCTGGAATGTGATATGCTGATTAACCTGCCACGGGTAAAAGCGCATAGCCAATTTTATATGACACTGGCAGTAAAAAATTACTTTGGTACGGTAGTCGGTTTTCAGAAACCGGGATGGCACCTGCGTTATGGGAACCGGGAAGGCAGATTTGCCTCGCACCTGGTAGATTTGCTGGCAGTGCTGCCACCAGGCATGACATTTATAGACGGCATTATTGCCATGCATGGTACCGGGCCTCTTTCCGGCGTGCCATACTCATTGGGGGTAGTTGGGGGAGGGCTCAACCCGGTCGCAGTTGATACCGCATTGTTACGGATTTTAGGACTCGACTTTAAAAAAAGTGCTATTTGGCAGGAATGCGCCAAACGTGGTCTTGCAGGGTCAGATCCGGACAGGCTCGATTTCCCCTTATTAAAACCTGCTGAATTCAGGGCCGATGGCTTCAGGGCACCGGCAATTCTTAAGCCTGTTTCTTTCAACCCGCTGCGAATGATGGTCAGTGGTTGTAAACGTTTCGCAGCAAGACTTAAAGAATCCTCTTGAAAGGCTAAAACGTAGCGGGTAATCTTCAGCCTGTTTCTGTTAAAATTATGGTTTTTTATCCTGCTTTAGAATGGTTTAAAGCAGTTTGAAAAAATGACTCTTCTCTGACAGCTTTTGCAGGCCAAACTACGGGAGAATTTATATGTTTCAACTAGAAGGCAAGGTGGCGTTGATTACTGGTGGCTCAAGAGGGATTGGCAGGGCAATTGCTATCAAACTTGCCCGGAACGGGGTTCACGTTGTTGTAAATTATGTCAGGCACCGCAGGGATGCGGAGGACACTGCAAAAGAAATTGAAAACTGCGGAGTCAAGTGTTTGCTCGTCAAAACGAATGTGGCAAAGGATGAGGATGTCAAAGCCATGTTTGAAGTTATAGGCAAGGAGTTCGGAGTTTTGAATTTCATGGTGAGCAATGCTGCCTCTGGAGTTTTGAAACCCGCACTTGAACTGAGCAGCCGTCATTGGAACTGGGCCATGGATATTAATGCCAGGGCTTTACTGTCATTGGCACGGGAAGGTGTTGGGCTCATGCAGCAAGGAGGCAGAATCATTGCTGTCTCCAGTCTTGGTGCCGTGCGGGCCATTGAAAATTATACTGCGGTTGGCGCGTCAAAGGCAGCACTTGAATCACTGGTGCGCCATCTGGCTGTTGAATTGGGTCCCAGAGGCATCAATGTGAATACCATCAGTGCAGGTGCAGTGGATACTGCAGCCTTGAAAAAATTTCCCAACCGTGAGGAGATTCTGGATATTGCGCTCTCTAAAACTCCATTGGGCCGTCTGACCAAGCCTGAAGACGTTGCAGATGTTGCCCTTTTCTTATGCAGCGATCTTGCTGCAATGATACAGGGACAGACAATAGTGGTTGATGGTGGCTACTCCATTCGAGGGTAAAGTCCGATGAACCATCGTCTATATCTCATTTCCAGCGTTTATACCCCTCAGGTAAGCGATAGACTCCGAGGGGGTACTAAAAAGAGTGCCCAGAATGGATGTCATCGTCTGTTCGGCATGGAATACCATAGCCGATTCCTCAGACCTGGGATATAGACGACGGCTCATAGATTTAGAATAATCAATAACCTGCTGCGTAATCTTTTTATTACTGCAAAGGAGAATATATGCCTCGACACAGTTTCCGCTGGTTCAGCCTGGTTCTCGTGATTTGTCTCGCAGGTGGTTTCGTATGGTACAAGATGCGTCCCAAGGAGATAGAGGTGACAGTTGCGCAGGTGACACGTGGCACGGTTGAAAAATTAGTGGCAAACACGAGGGCAGGTACACTGAATGCCTGCCGCAAGGCAAATCTTTCACCCGGTACGGGCGGTCAGATCAGCCTCCTGACAGTTGAGGAAGGAGATTCGGTCAAAAAAGGGCAGTTGCTGCTGGAGCTTTGGAACGATGATCTTAAGGCCGAGGCAATCCTGGCAGAGAGTCAAATCAAGGTTGCGAAAGCAAGAGCCTCTGCTGCTTTACTGCAGGCGGAAATAGCCAAAAGGGAGGCGGATCGCATGCAGCAGCTTATCCGTGACAATGCTATATCCGACCAGGATGCGGACAAGGTATTTACCGAGGCAAAAGTCAAACAGGCCAGTTATAAGGCAGTCCTGACCGAGGTGCAGGCCAGTCAATCCCGACTCGGGGTGATTAAGGCCCAGCTTGATCGTACCAGGCTGATAGCGCCCTTTGACGGAATCGTTGCAAAGATCAATGGAGAATTAAATGAATACGTTACCCCGTCACCGCCGGGAATTCCTACCCCGCCGCCCATTGAATTCCTCGATACCAGTTGCTTCTATGTCACGGCACCAATAGATGAAGTTGACGCACCTGCTGTAAAGATCAACATGGATGCGCGGGTTATCATGGATGCATTCGGTGATATACATTTCCCGGCCAGGGTCCGTCGTATTGATCCCTATGTGCTTGATCGGGAGAAACAGGCGCGTACCGTGGATGTGGAGGTAGAGTTTATCGATGATGAGGATGGGGAAAAATTTCTGGCAGGCTACAGTGCTGATGTCGAAATAATTATTGAAGTAGAACAGGATGTGCTGCGCATTCCAACCCAGTCTCTGCTGGACAACAACAAGGTATATGTCTACCAGCCCCAGAGCCGGACCCTGCAGGAAAGAGTTGTCCAGGTAGGCCTGTCAAACTGGGACAACACCCAGGTCGTTGAAGGTCTGCAGGAAGGTGATTCTGTGGTTATCTCCACTGACCGGCCCGGCCTGGAAGATGGTGTCCGCGTAAAAATCTCCGAAGGACAATGATCAAGCTCGAACACATCGAAAGGGTTTTTCAGGTGGGTGAGGAAGAGGTCCATGCTCTCCGTGATGTCGTTTTTTCTGCTGCAAAGGGTGAATATATAGCCATCATGGGGCCATCCGGTTCCGGCAAGTCAACCCTGTTAAATATATTAGGTCTTTTGGACAGGCCGGACAACGGCACCTACGAGCTTGATGATATCATGACAACAAGCCTGGATGATAAAAAGCAGGCAGATGTCAGGCGTCACAAGATCGGTTTTGTTTTTCAGTTCTTTCACCTGGTGCCGCGTCTTACTGCCGAGCAGAATGTCGAATTGCCGCTTGTTCTGGCCGGTGTTAATAAAGCAGAAAGGCGAAAGCGTGTCCTTGAAACACTTGAAGCTTTTGGCATAGGGGACAGGAGTCATCATCGCCCGGACCAGCTTTCCGGTGGACAGCGGCAGCGGGTTGCCATTGCCCGTGCCACCATAATGAAACCAACAGTCATATTAGCCGATGAACCTACCGGCAATCTGGACCGGGCATCCGGCAATGACGTGATAAATATCCTCGAAGAATTAAACCTCCAGGGTATCACATTGATCATGGTGACCCATGATCCGGAATTGGGGATACGTGCCAAACGCAGGATAAAAATGGTGGATGGGCGTATCGAAGAAGATACAGGTCACCAGATATAGTTAGAGCAGCAGTTAAGAAAAATTATCCAATTGCCTGAGGGAGTAGGGAAATGCGTTTTAGGGACATCGCGCTTTTCAGCTTGCAGGCGGCAACCGCCAGCCGGGGCCGAACTATTCTGACGCTGCTTGCCATGGCTACCGGCGTCTCTTCGGTTATCCTTCTGATCTCACTTGG
>JAUXHH010000199.1 GCA_030621655.1 Desulfobacterales bacterium | reverse complement strand
GCTTGGCCTCCGACTTCTGGTCATCTTCCACAAACCAGTCAACATCAAAAACACCATCGGTTTCAGTAAATATTTCCTTGACTTGCCGGGCAATTTCTATCTGTCGGCTGAGATCAGGCCCGTATATTTCCGCCACCAGGGTACTGAGAACCGGCGGGCCTGGCGGTATTTCCGCCACTTTTATGCTGGCCCCATATCGATCCCCTAATTTTTTAAGTTCAGGACGCAGCCATTTTGCCAGGTCATGACTTTGCTGCTCCCGGTGATGTTTTGCTACGAAATTTACCTGCAGGTCTGCCACATTACTGCCTGAGCGCAAAAAATAATGCCGCACCAGTCCATTGAAATTATACGGAGCAGCCGTGCCGATATATGACTGGAAATCAGTTACCTCGGGAACAGTCTTTAAATACTCTCCCATCTCTCTGGTCAGGGCAGCTGTTTCTTCCAGGGTTGAACCTTCTGGCATGTCAATTATTACCTGCAGCTCGCTTTTGTTATCAAAGGGCAGCATTTTAACGGTGACTTTCTTGAATGGCAGAAGAAGCAGGGAGAGACCAAGCAATATCCCCACCAGTACGAGAACGACAAATCTTTTAAAACGGCTGTCAACAAGGGGCCCCAGGATTTTTTCATAGAGGCTGATAAGCTTGCTGTCCTGTCCACCCGTATGGCCTTCACTTTTTACGTTTTTCAAGACCTTATAGCTGAGCCATGGGCTGACAATAAAGGCAACCAGCAGGGAAAAAAACATGGCTGCCGAGGCACCCACCGGGATCGGTCTCATATAGGGCCCCATGAGACCGGAAACAAAAGCCATGGGTAAAAGTGCAGCAATTACGGCAAAGGTGGCGAGAATGGTCGGGCCGCCTACTTCATCGACGGCCAGGATCGCAGTGAGCGGCGTGACCCGGTGCATTTTAAAATGCCGATGGATATTCTCCACCACGACGATGGCATCATCAACCAGGATACCGATGGAAAAAATAAGGGCAAAAAGCGTTACCCTGTTAAGGGTATAGCCATACAGGTAGGTGATCAACAGGGTAAGAGCCAGGGTCACCGGTACAGCCACGCCGACTACCACTGCTTCACGCCAGCCCAGGGCCAGGGCAATGAGGAGAACCACGGAAATAGTGGCGATCAGCATATGTTGCAGCAGTTCATTGGATTTTTCCTGGGCCGTGTCTCCGTAATTCCTGGTTATTGTTACCTGCACGTCAGAAGGTATAAGCACACCTTTCAATGCATCCATTTTGGCCAGGGACTGGCGGGCCACGGTACTGGCATTGGCGCCTTTTTTCTTGGACAGGGCCAGGGTTACCGCCTCGAACTGTCCGGCTGCCGGCTGTAGACCTTTTTCTTCGGCAGCCGGACCGAGTCCCATAAAGACGTAGTTGGCCGGTTCTGCCGGCCCGTCAGTAAGATCGGCCACATCGCGGAGATAAACAGGCTTGTTGTTGTGAATGCCGACTACCACAGAAGCAACTTCCTCCAGGTTGGTGAGAAATCCGCCGGTTTCAACAAGATACTCCTTGTTGCCGGCCGGAAAGGTTCCGGAAGGCAGTACAAAGTTTGCCTGCTGGAGCGCCCCCATGATCTGCAGGGAGGATGTGTTGTAGGCCTTGAGCCTTGCCTGATCCAGACTGATGTTCACCTGGCGTTTCTGGCCGCCGATGATGGATAACTCTGATACATTCTGGTCCTTTTTGAGTTCATTGGCCAGTTCTGAACCAATCCGGCGCAGTTCGTATCCTGAATAGCGTTCGTTCTTATCCCACAAGGTGAGGGTCAGGATAGGGACATCGTCAATAGATTTCGGCTTGACCAGAGGTTGGCTGACACCCGGCGGTATTTTGTCATAGTTGGCCATCAGTTTATTGTAGAGATTGACAAGGGAATCCTCCATGTCTTCTCCAACATAGAAACGTACTATGGTTAAGTTCATGCCCGGCTTGACAATGGAATAGATATATTCAACCCCCTTGATCTCCCAGAGGAAATTTTCCATCGGCCTGGTTACCCGTTCCTCTACCTCTCTGGCAGAGGCCCCGGGATAAGCCACCATGACATCAATCATGGGAACAATGATCTGGGGCTCTTCTTCCCTGGGGGTTATGGCTGTGGCAAATATGCCGAGCAGGAGCGAAGCCAGCACCATCAGCGGGGTCAGCTTTGACTTGATGAATGTTTGGGCAATTCTGCCTGATATGCCTATATTACTCATCACTGCCCACCTTTTGCAGGATTCCGCCGTCCTTCACCTTTATCAGGTTGCCCGTGATAATGGTCTCACCCGGCTTGAGGCCGGAGAGTATTTCGACCTGATCGCCGAATATTTTACCGGTTCGCACGAGACGGTATGTAATCACCCGGTTCCCGTCCACTACATAGACACCGGTGAGTTGTCCTTTCTCCACAATACTCCTCTGGGGTGCCAGAAGAAGTTCTTTCTGACCAACCGGGAACTTGACCCGAGCGTATAAACCGCTTCGTAAATTCTTATGGGGTTCCATGGCAATAAATACCAGAAAGGTTCTTGAGCGCGGGTCTATTGCCGGGACAATTTCAGTGACCTCCCCTTGCAGTTTCAGCCTGAGAGAGCTGATTTCTATATCAACCTTCATGCCCAGGCTAATGTCACCTGCGAGACTTTCATCAATATCTGTTTCCAGCCGGTAGGAGGAGTTGTCCTCAATGGTAAACAGGTGCATACCGGGCATGGTCATGGTGCCTGGGTCAATAAATTTGCCGGTCACCACCCCGTTAACCGGCGAGGTGATCCTCTGATAACCCAAAAATACAGTGGCTTCAGCCATGCCGGCCGCGGTGCGCTTGACCATTTGCTGAACACGCTCATATTCTATGGCAGCGACCTTTTTCTGGGTTTCGACCTTGTCAAGTTCCTGTTGGGTCAGGGCGTTTTCATCGTAGAGGTTCTTGAACCGTTTATTGGTTGTTTCAGCAAGCAGCTTGTTCTGTTCAGCTGCATTTAAGGCCTGCAGGGCTTCCCTGTATCCTGCCTCAGCAGCAGCCACCTTTTTGTTGATATCTTGCGAGTCAATGACCAATAGCAGTTGCCCGGCTGTCACTCGATTCCCTTCTCTGGCGTGTAATTCTGTAACCGGTCCCATGATCCGGCTTGCCACCAGACTTTCCGACTTTGCTGTTACTGTGGCTGTGGCATCGTGGTAGCGCCCCGTCTGAGTGAGTTCAACAGGCATTGTCGATACCCCTGAAACCGTTGGTCGATCAACCTTGGCAGTGCCAGGTTTGATTTTATCTTTACAGCCTCCCAAAGAGATTAAGAGTATTCCTAAGATGAGAATTGTTATTTTCTTCATTCTATTTCTCCTAAAAGGTCTTAGTTGGTATGTTCAGCTACTTGGTTTTCGGTTTCTATGTTGAGATCCTGGAGTATGGTGCCGCTTTCGAAGCCAAGGCTGAGTATGGCAAGCTGCTGCTTCTTTTCATGGACCACGACATTGGCTCTGGCCTGGTCAAGGCTGACCTGGGCAGCCAGCAGGTCAACAAGAGGGGAAAGCCCGTTTTCATAACGGATTTTAACAAGCCTTCTGCCTTCTTCGGCAGTGGTTAATGCTGCCTGGGCCAGTTCACTGTTTTTCTGCGCTTCCTCAACACCCAGAAACGCCTCATAAACTTTGAAGGAAGTAGCGTTGATCAACCCCCTCAGGTACTCTTTGGTTTCGGCAATTTGATGGTGCGCTTTCTGCTTTTCATGTTTCCGTTTTAAGCCGTCAAAAATATCCCACTTCAAGGCGGCGAAAACCTGCCAGCTCTGGCCCTCGCTGCCCAAGATGTGTTCATGATCGTTTAATTGGTAGGAAGAACCCA
>JAUXHH010000001.1 GCA_030621655.1 Desulfobacterales bacterium | reverse complement strand
CCCCCATTGCGCAATATTCCTCACTGCTGCCTCCCGTAGGAGTCTGGTCCGTGTTCCAGTTCCAGTGTGGCGGATCATCCTCTCAGACCCGCTAACCATCGTAGCCTAGGTGGGCCATTACCCCACCTACTAGCTAATGGTACGCAGACTCATCCCTATACGGTAGCTTTCATGAAGAGGCCACCTTTCCTCCTTTGCCCAGCAGCAAAGAAGGGTATCCGGTATTAGCACCAGTTTCCCAATGTTATCCCAAATATAAGGATAGATTATCTACGCGTTACTCACCCGTGCGCCACTCTACTCGCTTCCCGAAGGAAACTTTCTCGTTCGACTTGCATGTGTTAAGCACGCCGCCAGCGTTCGTTCTGAGCCAGGATCAAACTCTCCAGTTTGATATCCTGTAACTAACTCCGAAAAGTTAGCTATTTTGCAAAGAAAAAAAATAAAAAAATTACTAAAAGACCCATTTGTCTTTACTATTCAGTTTTCAAAGATCGATGATAACCAGGAGCAAAATTCTACCCACCAGCCGGCGACTTGATGCTGCCAAAGTACACCTTGTGCTTCCACTATTTACGGCTCAACTTGAACCGATAGGGAAACTATTTAATTTACCATTTTCAACTGAAATGTCAATTGATTTATGGACCCGGGAAACCAGGAACTGATGTCCCCAAGAAACGCGGCAACCTATAACCTTAATTAATAATTGTCAATGAAAAGTTGAAGCGTTTTTAAAAAAAATGAGAAAATAAATTATACAGCAGAAAACCATATGGTGAATTAATACAAATAGGGTAATTTGGGATGAACTCAGATAGAAATGTGATAATAATCGTTGATTTGAGTTGATATTTTATGAAATCCGATGGAATATTATACCGTATTATTAGTAAAGGTGGTGTTATGAAAAGAGCTGATTTTCAACGGGTCATTGATGAAGAGAAAAAAAGTGTAGAATGTTATCTCTGTGCTCATAATTGTCGGATAAAAAAAGGGAAACGGGGTTTATGCCAGGTAAGGGAGAACCGGGACGGAATTCTTTACAGTCTTGTTTATGGGAAATTAATCAGCCAGAATGTTGATCCGATAGAAAAAAAACCCCTTTTTCATTTATTGCCAGGGTCTCTTTCCTATTCCATTGCCACAGTTGGCTGTAATTTTCGCTGCTCCCACTGTCAGAATTACGATATCTCACAATATCCCCGGTTACACAGTGGGTCAATAATCGGCAATAATGCAACTCCTGAAGAAATAGTAACCTCGGCTCAAGAGTATGGATGCCAGAGTATCAGTTATACCTATATAGAGCCGACAATATTTTTTGAGTTTGCCTATGAATGTGCCCAACTAGCACATGAAAGGGGAATAAAGAATGTTTTTGTGAGCAACGGCTATACCAGTCCCGACGCAACAAGAAAATTTGCCCCATTCCTGGATGGCAACAATATTGATCTTAAGGCATTTACCGATAAGTTTTATCGGGAGGTCTGTGGTGCTAAACTTGCACCGGTACTTGAAACCATACGGCTCATGAAGGAGCTTGGTGTCTGGGTAGAAGTAACCACTCTGGTCATACCGGGCTGGAACGACTCTGATAGTGAATTGAAGGAAATAGCAAAGTTTATCAAAGGAATCGATCCAGAGATGCCATGGCATGTTACCCGGTTCCATCCAACCTTTAAAATGACTGATCGTGGCGTAACGCCATCATCCACATTACAACGTGCCAGGCAGATCGGTCTGGCCGAAGGTCTTAAATATGTATTTGTCGGTAACATCCCCGGTGAAGATGGTGAGAATACTATTTGTCCACAATGCAGTGAGACAGTTCTTGAGAGGATGGGCTTTTCAATGCTGTCGCAGAATTTGGTAAATGGAAAATGCGGGAACTGTGGGCAGGCAATTGCCGGTGTTTTTTCAAAAAGCGCATCTTGACAGTTTTATTTGAAAACTGTATGGGCATTTCCGGGGTTCTTTATAGAAGAGAGATATTGCCCTGTGAGTGATTTGAAACATAAATAACTTTAGCCAACATAAAGACTAAATGAACATTGCGGGGTACTTGCATGAAAGCGAGTGAAAGTAAGAAAAGCAAGATAGCAGCACCAGCTAAACAAAATCTTCTCAGATCGATTCCCCAGGTTGACGAAGTATTGCAGTGGTTGACTGATGTAATTGATGCCCCGATGTTTCTGATAAAACAGTCTGTCAGGGAAGAATTGGAGTTGCTGAGGCAGAATATTTTGTCAGGCAGGAAGGTAAACAAAAGTGACCTGTCGAGAAAAAAAATTATTGCCCGGGTTCAGAAACGGCTGTTGAGAAACTTGGCGCCGAATTTTAAACGGGTAATTAACGCAACCGGGGTGGTGATTCACACAAATTTGGGGCGTTCAATTCTGCCGTTCAGTGCAAGGGAAGCCCTCGTGGAGGCTGGCACCAGATATTCAAACCTGGAATTTGACCTGGCCACTGGTAAGAGAGGCAGTCGCTACAGTCTTGTTGAGAAGCTCTTATGTGACCTGACTGGGGCGGAAGCCGCCCTGGTTGTCAATAATAATGCAGCAGCAGTGCTTCTTGTCCTTGATACATTTGCCAAAGGTAGGGAGGTTATTGTTTCACGCGGACAGCTTGTTGAGATCGGTGGTTCGTTTCGCATTCCAGATGTTATGGCAAAGAGTGGTGCCAAACTTGTCGAGGTTGGGGCCACGAACCGTACGCACTTGAGAGATTATGAAGGTGCAATAAACGAAGAGACAGCCATGTTACTCAAAGTGCATGCCAGTAATTTTAAGATGGTCGGCTTCACTAAAGAGGTTTTGGCAGAAGAATTGGTTGAATTGGCAGGCAGATCTGATTTATTGGTCATGGAAGATCTGGGCAGTGGCTGTCTCATTGACATTTCAAAGTATGGTCTTAAAAAGGAGCCAACTGTGCAGGAAACCGTCAAGGTTGGCGTTGATGTGGTAACTTTTAGCGGAGATAAGTTATTAGGAGGACCGCAGGCTGGTCTCATTGTTGGAAAGCGAAAAATAATTGATCGTATCAAGAGCAATCAATTGAACCGTGCTTTACGCATTGATAAATTTACTTTGGCAGCCCTGGAGACAGTATTGCGGTTATATTATGATCATGAGACTGCAGTTATAGAAATTCCTACTTTGGCAATGCTGACAGCATCTCCAGAAATTATGGGTCGTCGAGCTCAGCGTTTATCAAGGAGAGTAAAAAAGAATTTGGCCAGGAAATGCACTATATCTGTAAGGACAACTGGATCCCGGGTAGGAGGTGGGGCCTTGCCCGAAGAGGAACTGGAAAGTAGGGCTGTAGTGCTTGAGCCACTTGATAGAACGATCAATGAGCTTGAAAAGGCTTTACGTACGAATTCACTCCCCGTCATTGGAAGAATTGAAGAAGATAGATATATACTTGATATGCGTACTGTCGGAGATGACGAAATCCCTCTGGTGGCAAATATTCTTCATCAGGTTTTTGGAGTTAAGCCGTAATGGGCCACTGTCCTTTTGAGTGGCAGGTGCAGGAACTTTGCTCCGAGGATTTTAAGCGTTTTAACAAGCAGTTTTCCAGGACTGTTCTTCAGCTTATGCCTTTTGCCGAAGGTCCTGTGGTGATCTTATGTTCGGCAGATGACTTCAGTGAAACTCTTCACGCCTTAAATAAACCCAAATACTGGAATCAATATATTAAACGTGTATTAAGGCGGCGGCGATCAGCTTTGGCGGTTGAAAGGCCTATTCTTTTTATGCCTGTTTGGAATTCTGAAACTATTATTGGGATAACGGTTGTTGAAGGTATTGATGCACAATTTGCACATGTGCTTTCTGGAGAATGGTTAAGTGATCGCAGTCGCATTATATCCCGGGAGTTTTTTTTACAGAAACAATTAGCCTTCGAACCAGTTACAGGAATGTTTAATGGATTCCATCTGTATGACACACTTGCAGGGTTGTTATCGGATGAGCAGCATGTTCATTTCAGAAGAAATAAAAAAGATATCAACGAGTCGGTTTTAAAAAATGTATCCCTGTTTCTGATAGAAATTCACCCGCGGGCGAACAATGCTGAAAAGGCTCTGAATTATATCGTCAGGGCCGGTTATTCTTTGGAGTCGTTTCTTGGGCAGGATGTATTGCACCATATGGGTAATGGTGTTTTCGGGTTTATTGGGCATCATTTAGATGAGAAACGGGCCAAGAGATTAGGGGAAAATATTTTAAGCTGGTTCAGGAGGGAGGGATTTAGCCGTATTCATATCGGTATAAACACTATAGAAGAAAGGGTGGACGCTACAGACTCAAATGCGTCCCGAGAAGAATCTGTGTGTGATAAATTATTGGAACAGGCATGGATAGCGTTAGGTAAAGCCAACCGGAGGGGTCCATTTGCCCTTTGTACGTTTAACTCTATCAGCAACCCTGAATTGCACCCGCTCAAGAAAATAAAACCTGCTGTAATGGCAAGGTTCAGAAAACTCTGGGTTGATAATGACAGGTTCGCAATTTTACTCATAAGCCAGGATAGACAACTTCACGAGAAGGCTTTCCCAAAGCGTTTATTGGCTTTGATAGAGGCCGGAGCAGAGACTGTACAAATTAATGAAAGTGAAATTTTCGTATTTTTAGCAGACGCAGATGCCAAGAAAGCTAAATCCTGGACCCGTAAATTTAAGAAAAAGTTAACAATCGACCCGGGTACTACTTATTCAATTGGTATTGCATGTTTTCCCTGTGTTGATTTCAACAAATCCGATATTCCACAAAATGGACGCAAGGCTTTGTTGCACACAGGATTTTTCGGTCCTGATACAGTGACTGTCTTTGATGGAGTAAGCCAAAACGTCAGCGGTGATATATATTATAGCGAAGGAGACCTGGTGCGGGCGGTTAAAGAATACAGAAAGGGTTTGGAGATAGAGCCGAGCAACAGCAACCTGCTTAATAGTCTCGGGGAAGCATATGCCCGGATGAATAAACCCAGGAAAGCCAGGCCGTTTTTTAAAAAAATTTTACGTTCAGACCCCAAACATTATATGGGACTGTTTAATCTTGGCATCACCTATCTGACTACTGGAGAAGACGAGCAGGCTATAAGATATTTTGAAAAAACTCTGTCAGTCTCCAAACGTGAACGTGAAACAGGTCAGCCAAATGATTTACTCCTGCAACTGAGTAAACTCTACTGCCGAGTTGGTAGATATAACAAAACTGTTGCCTTACTTGAAAAAGAAAAGATAATGGCTGAAGAGAACAGCAAAGTTCCAGGCCGGGATGCATTATTGCGATATCTCGGTGAGGCGTATTTTGCGAAGGGAAAGAATAACGAGGCTATTATGGTCTTGCAGCGAGCCGTCCGGTATAATCCCCATGATGCATATTCAATAAGTATGCTGGGGGAATTATATGCTCTACAAAAACAGGGTGATGAAATTGCATTGTCACTTTGTAAGCAGGCTGTCAATATTGATGACAGTCATTGGCAACATTGGTATCGTCTTGCAAGGGTAAGATATAAGATGGAACAATATGAATCTGCACTTGAGGCCTTGAAAGAATGTTTACGTCGTGAACGGAGAAGTGTGGAGGCCATGAATCTTACCGGTCAAATATATGACAAACTGGGAACAAGATCGAAGGCGAAAGGAATGTTTCAGAAAGTCTTGAAAATAGCACCGGGGCATAAAGCTGCAACAGCGGCCCTGAATAAGATGTAAGTAAATTAATAGAAGAGGTGGAAATTGACACACAGGCGTTCAGATAACAGTGAATATGGAGGAGATACCAGTAGGCGCACAACTGATCTGCAGCATCAGTATTGGCTCGATTATTTTAATGCGGGCGATTCCTGGCGGCTTTTCAGGATTATGGCCGAATTTGTGGAAGGCTTTGACACCCTGTCCGGGATAAAAGGCCCGGCCGTGTCATTTTTTGGTTCTGCGCGTACTGCTCCTGAGGATCCTTATTATGAACTGACAGTACAGATTGCCGCTGAGTTGGCCAATCAGGGCTACACAGTAATTACCGGCGGTGGGCCGGGAATTATGGAAGCTGCAAATAAGGGTGCAGCCGGGGCAGGCGGCACTTCAGTTGGTCTGAATATAGATCTTCCCTTTGAACAGGCTCCTAACATCTTTACCAACCTGCCTTTAAGTTTTAAGTATTTTTTTGTGCGCAAGGTAATGTTTAACAAGTATGCCATGGCATTTATTTGCATGCCGGGTGGTTTTGGCACTTTGGATGAGGTGTTTGAGGCACTGACTTTGATCCAGACTAAAAGAATAAAACCTTTTCCGGTAATATTGGTTGGTACTGAATACTGGTCTGGTCTTCTTGATTGGATCAAGGAAAGAATACTGTCAACAAATAAAGTGGACAACGACGATATGATGATATTTAATGTAATAGATGATCCGACGGAAATCGTGTCGTACATCAAAAAAACTGTTATTCTCTAATACTTTTTGAATTTTGTGTATATTGCTGGTCCTATAAGATATTAAATTTCTCTTTTTAGTTGTTACATTAATTGCTGAACTCACATGTTTTTTGTATATTCTAAATCAGAAAATTTTAAGTTTAATTGTTCACCAAACAATATTCAAAGGAGATTTTAGATGGCGCAAATTGATGCCTTTTTCAAGCTTATGAATGAGCAGGGAGCCTCCGACCTCCATATGATGGCTGGTATGCCGCCAATTTTGAGGATCAGGGGGGAGATGGAACCTGTCAAGTATAAGGTCATGGGTAACGAAGCCTTGAAGGCCATGCTCTATGAGATATGTCCTGAAGAAAAAATTAAGGTCTTTGAAGAGACAGGCGATATGGATTTCGGGTATGAAATACCAAACCTTGCCAGGTATCGTTGCAACTTTTTTGAACAGAAGAATGGTGTCGGGGCAGTATTTCGTGAAATACCCAGTAAAATTCTGACCTGCGATCAGCTTTTGATGCCAAGTGTTGTCGGTAAACTTTCACAATTGCCCAAAGGTATGGTTGTTGTAACCGGTCCGACAGGCAGCGGTAAGTCAACCACTCTGGCTGCCATTGTTGATGAGGCCAACAGGACACGTAAGCATCATATTCTCACAGTCGAGGATCCCATAGAGTTTGTTCATGTCCCGCAGAAGGCTATCATAAATCACAGGGAAGTGGGCACACATACCAGAAGTTTTGCCGCAGCGTTACGCGGTGCATTGCGTGAAGACCCGGATATTATCCTGGTGGGCGAGATGCGTGATCTCGAAACAGTAGCACTTTCCATGGAAGCGGCCATGACCGGTCACCTGGTCTTTGCCACCCTCCATACCTTGAATGCCTCAAAAACTGTGGACCGTATGATAGAAATTTTTCCAGCATCTCAGCAGGAACAGGTTCGTTCGACTTTGGCCGATGCCTTGCGCGCTGTGCTTTCGCAAACTCTCTTTAAACGGCGTGATATTAAAGGAAGGGTGGCCGCATTGGAGATACTCATCTGTACGGCAGCTGTGCGTAACCTGATCAGGGAGGCTAAAACCTTCCAGATACCTTCAGCCATGCAGACTGGTAAAAAATACGGTATGCAGACCCTGGATGATGCCATTATGGATCTTCTGAAAAAGACATGGATCAGTCCTGAAGATGCCTACATGTATTCTACGGAAAAAGCGAAGTTTGTCGGATTTTTGAAAAAGCCACCAATTGATTTCACCGAAGTATAGAACATTCCTAAAGCAGGTATCAGTTAATCTGATACCTGCTCATAACTAATTTTTTGTCTTCTTCAGTAAATGTCAGAGTGCCATCCCTGCCGGTGGTCAAAATTTGTATTCCTTTTTGCTGCAGATCAAAGATGGATTTGTCAGGAAAATTGAATGGATTGTTTCGACCTGCAGAAATAGCTATATATTTCGGAGCAACTGTTTCAATAAAATCCAAGCTCATTGATGACCTGCTGCCATGATGTGGCGCCAGGAGTATATCCGCCTGTATGTTTCTCCTTTCAGATACCAGGGTATTTGCCATTGTGGCACTGATGTCTGCCGGGAAAAGGAATGAATTGTCTGCAGTTTCAAGCCTGAGCACTATACTCATATCATTTGTATTAGGTCTCTGGGTTGGAGAAGAGAACGGCGTTCTGTTTGAAGAATATTCAGCCGGGATGCGATTATGCACACAGAGAAGGCGTGTCTTGCCACTCTGAAATAATATCTCATCTGTTATGGGAATCTTGATTGCGATGTTCAGCTTGGTGGCCAAGTTAAGAAGTTCCCGGTATTCCGGCTCATGACCGGTCATGCCGTTCACCCATAATTCTTTGGGGTGAAAATGGGTTAATATAAATGGTAGGCCATTGTAGTGGTCTGCGTGGGGATGACTGATAATAACAGCATCAAGATGGCTGAGTTGTTTATTCCAGAGAAAAGGTCCTATTACCCTTTCACCAATATTGAAATTGTCGCTCGCTGCTCCTCCACCGTCAACTAAAATATTTTTATTGTAGGGCAATTGCAAGACAACTGCGGACCCGTGACCAACATCAAGGATAGATACTGAAGTTGATGTGGAGAACTGATTGGAGATTTTAGAGATTGCGGGAGCTGCCAGAAGACAGAAAAAAGAGAATAGAGCAATGAGAATCGAAAGACGTTTGCGGGTTGTCTGCAGGTGAAACGTCAATATAATGCTAAGAATTAAAATATAGAAGAGAGTAATTTCCATTATTGATGGAGTTGGAAGCCGTAGTGAGGCAAAAGGCAGTGCTGCAAAGAATGTGCAAATTTTTTCGGAAAGAATAAGGCCGAAACTGCCTGCCTTTAAAAGAATCCCGGCCATGGTCGGCGCCAAAGGGATAAAAAAACTGGCAATAATTCCGACAACAAGAGACCAGAAACATATGAGAGGCTCTACTAATAAATTGGTAAATGGGGCAACCATCGAGATCCTGTTAAAGTGAAAAAGGAGCAGGGGGAAAGTCCCGAGCATAGCTGCTGTTGTTAGTGCAACTGCAGCAAAAAGCCATTTAAGAAATTTTGTTGGGAATGCAAATTTTGTTTGAGTAATAGACATTTTTGAAACTCGATCGATTTTTGTGATGCCTGACAAAGAATCCGGTGAATTTTGGAAGAGGAAGTAGAAGAGCAAGGGGTAAATAAGGGCTATGGATATAACTGCACTGAAGGAAAGCTGGAAAGAGGCTGTGAAAATTGCTGTTGGTTTCCATGCCAGGATCAGAAGAGCGGCGAGGAGAATGTGATTCATAAGGTTTCCAGGTCGATCGAAAATGATTGCGAAAATGAAGACTGTCGTCATGAGAAGGGCGCGAAGCACCGGGATGTTGAAACCTGCAATAAGGGCATAAACGATCAATGGAAGGAGAGCAATGGTGACAGCAATCTTACGTACATTTGCATGGAGCAGGAGCCAGGTTGATCGTTTAAGCAGCCAGGTCAAGACGGCTATAGTGATAATAGCCAGGAGCCCCATATGCATTCCAGAGATTGCCAGGATATGAATACAGCCGGCATTGATGAAACTCTCAAGCACAGAAGGTGGTATATCGCTTCGGTCGCCGATCAGGATAGCTTTATATAAGCCTCTTGCAGGTTGTGTAAGAGTCTTATCGATAAAGTTGGCAATGTGATGACGTATACATTCGGGGAAATAGAGCAACGGGGCAATTTCAAAAAGATGGGCTGAAGATTCGACTGTCTGGACCTTTATGATATTACTGGGAGAATCTATCCACCCCTTGAGAAATATCGATTGGTTTGCAAGATGTTTTTTATAGTTAAAGGAGCCGGGAGTGGAAAATGTGTTCACCGGAGATATCTTTGTTTTGACAAGAAAATGGTCGCCCGGTTTCAGTTCATCTGGAATCAATCCTTTCAGAGTCAGCAGTATAAGGCCTGATGTTTTTTTGTGTTTTATTGCCTCATGTTTCAAGGTTGAAGCCTGGTGGAAAGATTTTACCTGCATCAGGAGTCGGGTTTTGGGGCCTGACGGCAAGTTGCTCACTGCCGGATGTTCAGCCAAAACACCGTAAAGACTTGCAGTTTGCTGCTCTGTGATTTGATTAAAAATGTGATGTGGGTTTGCAGGTGGGGTTAAATGTGGTTGGACATGATGATGCCCTATAAGAAAAAAAAGAAGGCCAAGAAGGGAATAGAAAAAAAAGCAATGCCATTTTGCTTTAAATTTATAGAAAACAAAAATTAATAATAACAACAATAATATACTATACAGCTGAAACTGATCCCTTAGTATTAAGGGCCTGGTCCAACAAATACCTGAAGCAAAGAAGACGACTGCGGTGATAAGTCCCGGGGAAAGGGAAAGTAGTTGATGCTGGCGGCATGGGAGCTTTTGCATTGGGATTTTTTTATATCAGCAGGTAGCAATCTCCCTTGTAAAATGATTTGTTTTTGTATTCAAATAGTAAGCTACAGGGTCTGTGATGCCAGATCAACACCAATTGGATGGCAGGAAAGTACTAGGTTGCAAATGTTGGTTTTTTTATAGAAGGTCAACTCGATTGTTATAAAAATCTTTCAAGTGTTTTTATACCGATTTTAGATATATATCCGGAGTTTGGTAAATATGATGATGCAATGCATGCTCAAAAGAGAAAACGGCTAATCTCAGCAAATTACCAACAAAAAATAATACCTAACGCAAATCATGCATTTAAATCATCGGAAGAAGAATTATCCGAAGCAGTAATTTCGTGGTTGGAGATTCAAAACAGATAAGTAATTCACATTTTCATTGGACACCTTGACCCGGATGGAGGTTGCTAAAAGGCAACATTTGGGCAATGTGGACCTTTAAAACAATTTGTAATTTAGCAAGGTGACAAAATGAGCATACGCATTTTTCAAATTTCGAAAAAAATACGCCTACGCTTTCTTCTTATCCTGGTATTCATTGGCACATGTCTTCTGGTTGGTGTAGGAGGTTATAATGCCTATAAGCCTTTACCGGAAGGGATTTCTTTTGCTGGTCAGATTAGGCCAGTTGACGAAATTGCCTTTTACAAGGACCTGACGTGGGTTGATGCAGAGGGGAGTCGTCATTCACAACAGGAAATTTTTGACAAGGTTCTCAACATGATTAATGGCGCCAGGCGTCTTGTTGTGCTCGATATGTTTCTTTTCAATGATTTTATTGGCAAAGAACAGGCACCCTACCGCAGGCTTGCGCAGGAAATTACAGATGCCCTTGTGGCCAGGAAAATAAAATATCCTGAAATGGTGATAGTTGTAATTACAGATCCCATAAATACAGTCTATAACGGCATTATAAATCCTTACTTTAAGAGAATGGAAGCAGAAAATATCCAGGTGATATTTACTAAACTTGATCGGTTGCGAGACAGTAATCCTATCTATTCAGCTTTTTGGCGTATCTTTGTAAAATCTTTTGGAAACAGCCCCGGTTTTCTTTTGCCAAATCCGTTCGGAAAAGGCCGTGTTTCTCTGCGCAGTTACTTGACCATGTTTAATTTTAAGGCCAATCATCGCAAAGTTATTATTTGTGATGCTGCAGGCGAATATTCCGCATTAGTAACTTCTGCTAACCCGCATGACGGGAGCAGTGCCCACGGAAATGTGGCAATTTACTTTAAAGGCCAGGCAGTAATTGACCTTTTACAAAGTGAAAAGGCAGTACTTGATTTTTCCGGAGGGCCTACTTTGCCTTTTAATACTACTATGAAGTTGAAAAGTGCAGCGACAGAAACAACGGTTCAGATATTAAGTGAAAGCAAAATTAAGGATGTTCTGATCACTGCTTTAAATCAGGCAGGTGCTGGAGACAAACTAACAATTATAGCGTTCTACCTTTCAGATAGGAATATTATTTTTGCTCTGAAGAAGGCCTACAACCGAAGTGCAGCAGTTCAGGTTCTTCTTGACCCTAATAAGGATGCATTTGGCAGAGTGAAAAATGGCATCCCCAACAGGCAGGTCGCTGATGAACTGGTTAAGCTGGGGATTCCTGTCAGGTGGAGCAATACACATGGAGAACAGTCACATGCCAAGATGCTTTTGGTGGAATACAAGCAAGGGCAAAGCATGGTTATATTGGGATCGGCAAACTTTACAAGGAGAAATCTTAATAATCTAAATCTGGAAACAGATATTGCGGTATACGGGCCTACAACCACAGCTTTATTTATGGATATTAGAAAGTATATCGATTTGCTGTGGAATAATACGGACAGGAAAAAATTCAGTGTTGATTATATTGATTATGCTGACAAATCTTTTTCCCGTCAGATAATGTATCGTTGGATGGAGGCAACTGGCATGTCTACTTTTTAGGATAGCATGGTTGACATAGCTGCTTAATCTGAATATATCAAATTTCGCTTTTATATAGTTTTTGAAACCGTTTGATTCTTTTCTCCACCGGGGATGGAAGAGTGAGGGCATAGTTTCGACAGTACTCGGCAATCATCCTGTGTGTGTTGAAAATAGGTACATTGAGGAA
This sequence comes from Desulfobacterales bacterium, assembly GCA_030621655.1. Classification (GTDB taxonomy): domain Bacteria; phylum Desulfobacterota; class Desulfobulbia; order Desulfobulbales; family BM004; genus BM004. Next base: position 29,904 of record JAUXHH010000001.1, on the reverse strand, counting down.
AATATTATTGATGCACTTATCAATATATCGGGGTCTTAATTTCTGGTCATAGAATTCTTTGAGAACCTGGGGGAACATCTTATAAAATGAGGCAGAATCCTGCTCGTAAAGAAGTGCTGCAGGATCTTCACTCAGAGGCTCAGTATCAACCGGAGTATCGAGGCCGAATTTCCAACCGGTCTTCCCGTCATGAAAACCCTCCATCCACCACCCATCAAGAATACTGATATTAGGTATGCCGTTCATGGCAACTTTCATGCCGCTGGTTCCGCTTGCCTCCAATGGACGTTTGGGACTATTCAACCAGGCATGGACACCGGAAACCATCATTTTGGCAATGGCCATGTCATAATTAGGGATGAATACCAGCTTGGCCAATCCATTGCTTCGTTCATACAACTCTTCCTGCATATCAAGAATAATCTTGATAAGTGACTTTCCCGGCTCATCGGCAGGATGTGCTTTACCGGCAAAAAGAAAATTTACAGGATAGTCAAGGTCAGTGATAATTGAAGTGAGGGTCTTAACGTCGTCAAAAATGAGGTCGGCACGTTTATAGGTTGAAAAACGACGGGCGAAACCAATTGTAAAGACAGTCGGGGTAAGCGGAATATCCTCCTCATGCAGGAGGGACAGAAAATTTGGTGGATCTATCCAGGTTTCTTCAATCTGGTGTCTATGCATAACAAGCATGTTGTTTACATACTGAATGAGTATCTCTGTATCATGCTGCCATGCCTGCTCGAGGTAAGTGCGAAATTTTTTGTTTGTTAGAAGAGATTCTGCACTGACAAAGACTGCGGGATTCTGGCGCCAACCTTGCAGCTCCGGGAAACTGTCAAAAACTTCAGCTTTAGCGTCACTTATCCAGGTGAGATGATGAACACCATTGGTTATGGCGGTAATTTTCTCAGCATATTGCGGGAACTGTTTTTTGGTGACATCACGGTGCAGCCTGCTGACACTGTTGACAGCTCTGTTCACCTGCATGGCAAATTGGGTGAAATTATAGAGTGAGGGATTATCTTTATCTTTGGCAAGAAGGCCAAGAATTTTCTTGCAGACTGCTTGGCTTAAGCCTGCATAAAGAGATTTTTCAAAGCGGTCATGACCTGCTTTAACTGGTGTGTGTATGGTATAAACGACCCTTTGAGATACTTTTTGAGCCGCTTCTAATATATCTGAATCTTTAACATTTTCCTGATAATTTATCCCATGCTTTTGTAGGAGATGATCGGCAATGAGGTTGAGTACTGAGACAACACCATGCTGTTCGTTAAGATGTATGGTGTTTGCTGTGAGGCCCAAAATGTCCATAAGAGGCATAACCCCGGCACCTAACATGCGACGCTGTATTGCCTTCATCTGTTCGGAGCTGCTGTCATAAAGATGATTGGAGGCATTACGTATCCACTCCGGAGATTCCGGCAAACTGAAATCGAGGAGAAATTCCGGCACAAAAAAATCAAGATTTTCATTAACCTCAAGTTTCATCCAGATCTGGGCATAGGCCATAACCGCTTTTCCCTGCCCATCAAAGAAGGGGATTTCTATAATGAGTTGCCTGTCAGGATATTCTGGATTTTTTAACAGGTAGAGACCGGGGGTGTCTTCCGGGGACCATTCCGTTGACCAGCTTATCTGGCCCACTTTGGAGTCAACAAGTTGTGAGAAGTAGCCCTTTCTGTAAAGCAATGAAATTGCAGCGACAGGAATATGACATGCAGAAAAACTCTTCAGGGTATCCCCGGCCAGAATACCAAGACCACCGCCATAGTTTGGGATTTTAGGGGAGCCATGCAGCGTTTTATTGATAAATGAACTCAGGACAGGATCATTGCTGTCGGTTATTTCATTTTGCAACAAATAGTTTTTAACTGGATTGAAAACATCCAGGTCAGCTCCAATTTCCATACTGACATAAACTGCAGAGTCGCCGTCTTTCGCAGTAAGTTTGGACCAAACGAGGTCGAACGCTTTTTGAGAAATGCCGAAAAAACTGCCGAAAGGGCTTTGGGCGACCATATTGTCGAGCATCGTTTTTTGGTCAACGAGAGTATCGTGATATTGATTTTGCATATCAATAGAAAATTTACGGGTTGTTTTTTAAAGTGTTTTCGCTAAATATACGTGAGTATAAAATTACTTAGTACATTATGAAAGGCTTTAATTTTAGTTGTGTAAAATTTTTATAAAATGGATTGGGAGTAAAAAAATATTGAATCTAAAGCAACTTTTCTATAAGGTGCTTTGTGGTTTTCTAAAAGAATACCGAACGTAGATATTTTGCCGAGCCTAATTGGGCTTGAAATCTTTTTAGGTAGTTATATTTTTTAAACGTATTCCATATAGAATGATAATCAGTTAAAGGTTCCTATGGAAATAGTTGAAAAAATAGACTAAATGAAAAGGAAATTGTGTAGGTGTTTTGCTATTGTACTTTATGTTGTTGAGATAATATTCCCAAGGGAGGAGAAAATGAGAAAAACATTGTTGTTGGTACTGATTGTGACAATAGCGTTTGGGCTTGCATTGAGTGTGGGCGGCTGCGCTAAGAAGAAAGTAACTGCTGAGGAAGAAATGGGGGCAGCTACTGAAGAGAGAGCACCACAGCCTGGTGAACCCGGCTATGAAAAAATATATGAAGAGAGTATGGCGGCAAAACAGGAATCTCTGGATGCCCAGGCAGCTTCGATGGATAAAGAACACGAGATCCTTGAAGGAAGGACTTCTGCACCATTGCTTCCAGTTTACTTTGATTTTGATAAGTCAAATATCAGGCAGGACCAGCGCACCCGTCTTGAGAAAAATGCTGACTATTTAAAACAGAATAAGGCTGTTAAGGTTCGCATTGAAGGGAACTGTGATGAACGGGGAACCAGTGAATATAATATGGCCCTTGGCGAGCGCAGATCAATCAATGCAAAAAAATATCTGGTCAATCTCGGAATTCACAGTGATCGTCTGCATACCATAAGTTATGGAGAGGAAAAGCCCTTACTGTATGGGCATGATGAGTTATCGTGGGCCCAGAACCGAAGAGATGACCTTGTTTTGGTAAAATAACCGGGCTGGCAGCACAATTAGTTTATTGTAAGTAAAAAAAATTGATTAAACCGGGATAGGAAGGCGTTTTATGCAACTTCCATCCCGGTTTCTCTATGTGAGCATTAAATCAAGTTGGCATCAAACATTGAAAATGATTATAAGAATGAAAATTGGTAAAAACTTTTTCGCAGTGTAATTTTTAGGAGGTATGAAAGAAATGAATTTAAGAATTGTCAGCATTTATTCTCTTGTAGCATTGTGGGTGGGAATTGCCTGCCTTGTCAGCTCGAACGCGATAGCTGCAGAAAATAAAGAGATTGTTACAGTCAACATCCAGGAGGTACTCCTGAGTTCCTCATCCGGTCAGGCTGTAAAAAAGGTTCTCGAGGAAAAAGTTTTAGAGTTCCAGGAAAAATTCCAGACAGAACAGGAAGAGGTTGAGGCTATGCGGGCTGAGATCGAAAAAAAGAGTTCCGTATGGAGTCAACAGGTAAGAGAGGAGAAGGAAAGGGAATACCAGAAAATGGTCAGGGAACTACAGGTCAAGTCTGAGGATGCCCAGTTTGAAATGCAGCAGTTGGAGAAACAGATTATGGAGCCGGTAGTGCAGGAACTCCAGAAGGTTATTGCAGATATGGGTGAAAAAAACAGTTATGCAATGATAATCGATTCCCGTGCGGGCCTACTCTATTTCGACAAAACTCTGGATATCAGTGAATTGGTAACAAAAGAGCTTGACTCTAGACAAAAGGCTAAAAAACAAGACAAATAAGATATATAAGTGTATTTCTTGAGCACAAAAAACCCCGGAAATATTCCGGGGTTTTTTGTGCTCATGGTGCTAAGCGAGGGAACCTAGCCCGCATTTCTCTCGAACATTTCAGCACACTTTGTCTATCCGGCGTCTCGGCTTGTGAGAAACCAGGGCTATGGTTCACCATTTGTTAATTTCCAGACATAAATATTCCCCGCAACGTTGTCATCAAGTGCAAGCTCTGTATTTTCAAACTTTATACAAAACGCCGGATTTTTTCTGTGTACGGTAACTACAACACCGGGATGGAGTCCAAAAGAAATAAGTTGATGGAAGCTTGAGTGGTTGTCCGGTTTTATATAGGTGATCTTTCCGCTTTCTCCTGGAGAAAGCTCCTTTAAACTTACGACACTGCTATCTATGGCCTTTCGTTTACCGGAGCAGCATCTTCCCGGTGGAATTCTTTTTCCGTCTGGACAGAATTCAGGATGACCCAGCAGGGTGCAAATTGACTCTTCGACCTCTGGGAGCAGACTGTGTTCAACTTTGCAGGCAATATCTTCCATGTCGGATTGTTTGAGCTTCAGAATACTCGACACCAGAATCTCAGCCAGTCTATGTCTTCTTATAATGATCTCAGCTATGGATTTTCCTTTATTGGCCAGGTGGATCTCGTCTTGATCCCTGGTAATTAATTCCTGTCGTTCCATGTCATCAAGATCAGCCTCTGTAAAGTCAACAGTACACCGTTTTTTTACAGCCTCAATTGTATTGTGCTGTCTGTCTCCAACAGACCAGATTGATTCAAGAATTTCTTCCTGTGTCTCAGTTAGCATGATCTGTCTCCTATCATAAAAATGGATCCGGTAGAATTAACTATTTATATAGTAAATCAAATTTAAGTAAAAGTGATTCCTAAGGCAAGGCAAACATGATTGACCAAACTTCCCATCAAAATCGCGTAAATTATTACAGTAACAATTATCAGAGCGGCGGTCTTTTTGCCTCGTTCTTTGAAAAGTACGATTATGGCGTTGATACACGGGGTCAGGAAAGTCATTATAAGAAGATTTACAACAAGCTGCAGGTTGGTGTAGATACCGCTTAAATGTTCTAGTTCAGTCGCTCCTGACTCTCGTCTGATAATAGTTTTGATAAAAACCTGGACACTTTTTTCCGGGAGGCCCATTAAGCTGTTTGTTAAAGGGTGGAGTAGCTTTTCAGCAACTTCAAGTCCCCCGATTCTTTCAAATAAAAAAACAAATAAAGAGGCGTAAACAAATATAGGTATGGCCTCTTTGATGAAGAAATAGGTTTTATGGGCAGCTGATTTGATGACCTGCATGGGTTTTGGCAGCCTCATCGGTGGTATCTCAAAGATCAAAGGGGAGCCCTGGCCTGGAAGTATCTTATTTGCCATAAAGCCGGCGATGAATGTTTGCGCAAAAATAATACCGAAGATAGTCAGGGTGGCTGAAAATGGCATCTTGTCCAGGATTACAAGCATTACAGCGATGAGAGGTGCACATGGCATTCCCAGCAGCAGGAGGAAGGTGGCAATGTTTTTTTCTTTTTTTGTATCAAGGAGCCGGGTGGTAAGAATTGCCATGGTGACACAGGAAAAACCCATGACAAGCGGGATTACCCCTTTGCCGTTTAATCCCATCTTCCTGAAGACCTTATCAAGGAGTATGGATAACCGCGGCAGGTACCCTGAATCCTCAAGAATGCCGAATACAAGGTAAAAACAAAAAAGCACAGGCATGACAAGTCCCAGGGCCAGAAAAACACCGGTTGGCAGAATGCCAAAATCAGGGTCTATAATCATGTCCTTGAAAAATTGATTGGGAATGGGGGCTAAAACTTTGGCGGTCCAGGGGATGATATAACCTTCGAATACAACCCCGTTAATAGTATCCACTATGAATGTGGCCCCAAAGGTGCCGACGAATAAGTAAATCAGGAAGAGAACAGCAACTGCGATGGGAATTCCTGTATGAAGCTGTGTACACCAGTCACCAAAAGTTACAAGAAGAGGGTTTTTCCGGGGTGGTTCAACCTCTTGAATTTCCTTTACGATCTGTTCGGCTTTTTTATTGTAGAGATTCACAAGTAATGCCTGGAACGTTTCGCTTTCACCCTTGCGGTAGTCAGCTGCCAGGTCCTTGAGTTCTTCTAAAAGTTCAGGACCGAATTTTTTTGACAGGTATTTTTCTATTGATCTGTCACCTGTTAACAGGAGAAGCCCAATGACTCGAGGGGAAATGTCGGAATTTTTGCAAAGTTTTTCAATGATATCAAGGAAGTTATTTACCCAGTCAGGGTAATTGACAAGTTTCTTGGCAATGCGTGGAGACTTGAGTTTTGTGAGAATCTTGCGGATGCCTATGCCTTCTCTGGCAATAGAGGTGCAGATATCAATATCCAATAAATCAGAAAGCTTTTCAAAATTGATTTCAATACCTCGAGATGCGGCCTCATCGATCATATTAATATCCAGAAGCATCGGCAGACCGTATTCTGCATACTGCATGGCTATAGCAATGGAACGCTTCATATTTTTGGCGTCAGCCACGAGAAGAATTGAGGATATTGGGTTGAAGGATTTTTGGGGTAGTAAGATATCCCGTGAGACCACTTCATCTTCATTGGCAGAAAAAATTGAGTAGATGCCAGGGGTGTCATAGGCAGTGGCATTTAAAGATTTGATCTGTCCTGCTGTAAGAGAAACAGTCGTTCCAGGAAAATTCTTTCTGTCAGTCTCCTTTTCGCATAGCCATGAAAATAGACTGGACTTGCCCACATTCATATTGCCGACAATGGCAATTCCCGGATTGTGGGGGCCAGAAAGTTCGTTGCTTTGATTATGGCATTCAGGGCAGCGCTTCAAAGTAAAATGTTTCCTCAATTAATAGGTATTATGAAGGAGTAAAAATCTGTCAGGATGACTGGTGATAAGTTTATGGCAAGTGCTACCTCAAAGGTTCGTTAATTATAATGTAGCTAAAGTAAGACTATGAAGCTTGCCTGTCAATATTTTTTTGGTTTGCTGAATAAAGTTAGGTGGCCCTAATTAGCAGCAGATTTTTTTTTGATAAATTGATTACCTTTTGTTTTTTTTGAGGAGACTCAGTACGTTGTTTATTCAAAATAACTATTCAGGAAACTCAATGTATAGTTATTTTGAATAATTCTTCTTACCCGGGTCGATCGAAAGTAATTAAACGTATACAGTATTTATTGTATGAATCCATTGGAAATACTCCATAGAACGCCCAAGACAAACTGTGGTGAATGTGGGCACCTGACATGTCTTGCCTTTGCCGCAGCAGTGGCAAGAGCCGGGGCAGATATCAACGTATGTCCATATATTAATCTGCAAGGTCTTGAGGCCACGGTTCTGAGCAGCAAAAAAGATATGGAAGATTTGGCCGGACAGGTTGCTGAGGAGCATGATTGGGCCTTGGTCAAATACCTGCGGGAGAAAGTAAGCAAGGTCGATTTTGGCTCTATTGCCGGTTCACTCGGCGCCGGTTGGAATGAGCATAATCCTGATGTTTTGTCTCTGCGATATCTTGGTCAGGAAGTCATGCTGGGAAAGGCTGAAATATTTTTAAGTAATGATGCAGTTGTTGATCCTCGAGACCAGATTCTTCTCTATAATTATGTGCATTCATGTGGCGGTAAAAAACCTGATGGTACATGGATTGGTATGGAAAGTCTGCCCAACTCCATTTCCAAAATAAGAACATTGGCAACCTATTGTGAAAAAAAAATTGCTAAATTTCTTTCGGGCAAACCAGCACATGTGTTAACTGATTTAAGAGGGCAACTTGATGGATATGATGGGCCGCCTGATCTTGGTTCAACAGCCACTTCCTCACTGGTTGTACCTGTTTTGCCCATGGTGCCACAATATCTTCTTTTCTGGGAGGAAGATACAGAGGTGGGGATAGAGGCAAAAGCCAAGGTGTTATTTGATCACAGTGTTCTTGATTTCCTTGATCTGGAATCACTTGTTTTTTCTGCGGAACGTTTTGCGGAAAGGCTTGTTCAATTAGAAAAAAATAATGAACGACAGTAAAATACATTAACATGGGATTTGCGTGACAGTATATCATAGCGCATCAGCCTATTCATACGGAAAGGAGTCGTCATGGGAAAACCTGTGAGTATGACCGGATTTGGACGGGGAACGGCAAGCGGCAGAGAGAGTTCATGGACAGTTGAACTTCGCTCTGTCAATCACCGTTATCTTGATATAAGCATTAAGTTGCCACGAAGATTTATAGGATGGGATGATAAGATAAAAAAAGAGATTTCATCCATACACAGCCGTGGGCGGATCGATATCTTTATTACGTTCAATGACGAAGGTGTTGAATCGACAAAGTTAAAGGTTGATCTTGGTTTAGCAAAAGAATATTTAAGGTGCCTTAGAGAAGTAGCCGGGGAACTTTCAATCACAGGTGAACCGGATTTGACTTTGCTTGCTTCAAATCGTGACATTATTTCTCCACTTGAAGAAGAGGGGGGGGCAGAGATATTGGAGAAACTTTGGCCGGACCTTAAGGCAGCTATTATTGACGCCCTGAAAGAATGTCAGAAAATGCGTCAGAGCGAGGGAGGGATATTACAAAAGGATTTATTGGAGCGTTTAGCTACTTTCCAGCAGAAGGTAGATGAAATTGAGCAGTCATTACCAGTTATTATTGAGAAAAGGGGGAAGGCCTTGCAGGAACGTCTTGACAATCTTCTGTCCGGGATAGATATTGATCCGGTGCGATTAGCCCAGGAAGTAGCTATTCTTGTAGACAAGTCGGACGTGACTGAAGAGATAGTCAGGCTTCGCAGCCATTTGGAACAGTTTCATAGTTTTCTTAATCTTGATGAATCAGTTGGCAGAAGGCTCGATTTCCTCGTGCAGGAATTTCTTAGAGAAGTAAATACCATTGGCTCGAAGATTAATCATGCGGAAACAGCTCATTTGATAGTCGGCATGAAAAATGATCTTGAGAAAATCCGTGAGCAGGTACAGAATCTAGAGTAGGAGTGAAAGTATGGATGGAAGAATGATTAATGTGGGATTTGGTAATTCGATTGTAGCCAGCAGGATATTAGCTGTGGTTAACCCTCACTCTTCACCCATGAAGAAATTAAAGGATGAGGCAAAACGAAACAATCGGCTCCTGGATGTAACGGAGGGTAGGAGGACACGCTCCATAATTATATTAGACAGTAATCATGTTGTTCTTTCGTCTGTGCAACCTGAAACCATAATGCAGCGATTTGCACCCGCATATGTCCAACAAAGTACACCTGTCGAAGATTTATAGGGTTTATTAATGGAAAAGGGCAATTTATTTATAATTTCGGCTCCATCAGGCACCGGCAAGACGACAATACTTAAGAGAGTCATTTCTGAATTGGAGAGTATTGTCTTTTCCGTCTCCCATACTACCAGGACTCCGAGGATAGGGGAGAAGGAGGGTGTTGACTATTTCTTTGTTGAAAAGGACACCTTTGAAACTATGCAGAAGCAAGGTCTTTTTTTTGAATGGGCTGAGGTGCATGCTAATCTATACGGTACCAGCAGTCATGCAGTGAAAGAATTAACTGAACAGGGAAAGGATGTTATCCTGGATATTGATGTGCAGGGTGCCCGTCAGGTGATGGACAAAGTGAGAGAGAAGGTTTTTTTTGTCTTTATTGCACCTCCATCATTGCAGGAGCTTGAAAAAAGATTGGCTAACCGGGGAACAGAATCGGAGTCTGTAATTTCAACACGCCTCAAGAACGCACATGATGAAATGAAGAGTCTTGAACACTATGATTATGTCATTGTCAATGAACAGGTAGACCGGGCAGTTGAAGTGCTGAAATCAATAATTATTGCTGAGAGAAGTAGAAAAAGGCGGGGTGTATCCGGAGAACCTCTCAAGCTCGATTTTTAGGAGTCATATGGCGCATTTTTCTCCAAAAAGATCTCGAAAAAAAGACATACAATTACCAAAATCACATCACCGTTCCATTTCCCCCAAAGATCAACATGTTTGGGGAATCCACTCTATTCTTGAAGCTCTTAATGCGTGTCCGCATTGTGTTAAAGAAATATTTGTTGAAAAGGGCAAGAAAGGACTACGCCTGGAAGAGTTGTTGGAAATGGCGCAGAAAAATAGCGTTCCGGTTATCTTTGGGACGTCTACAGTAGAAACGACTTATAAAAAACATTCCGGCCCCTTGGAGCAGGGAAGTTCCCAGGGGGTTTCAGCCAGGATTATCCTGCCGGTTCTTACCCTGGATGAGCTATTGGGCAAGTTGAAAAATATTTCCAGGCCTCCCCTTTTGCTTGCTCTGGATTCAATACAGGACCCGCATAATCTTGGAGCCATAATTCGCTCTGCAGTAGCAGCAGGTGTGAACGGACTTATTCTTCCTAAAGATCGAAGTGCCTCGATTACCGGAACTGTCATTAAGGTATCGGCTGGCGCCGTGTTTCATCTTGATATATGCCGGGTAACCAACCTCGTAAACAGCTTCAAAGTATTGAAAGAAGAAGGGATATGGATATTCGGGACTGCAAAAGATTCATCACAGGCAGTTTACGAGACAGACTTAACCGTACCTGCATGTCTGGTAATAGGGAGTGAAGGAAAGGGATTGCGGCCGTTGGTTGCTGAACACTGTGACATATATATATCCATACCGATGCAGGGTTCACTGGACTCTTTAAATGCATCTGTGGCAGCAGGAATAATCCTGTTTGAAACAGTCAGGCAACGAAAGGTAGAAAACAAGTAGGTCTGCTTTTGATGAAAAAGCAATTACTTGTTATCTCACCTTATCACCATCACCTATCACCCCCCCCTCACCTAACCATACAGAACAATGGCCAATAAACCGTCAGACAAGGAAGATGATTTCTCCAAAATTTTCAAGAATGCGGAGCTGGATGCTGAACTACAAACCCTGCTGCAGGAGAAACAGAAGGAAGCAGATGCTACTGAATCTAAGACAAGCAAAGACTTCAAACCAACATTTGAGATCGACCTGCATGGCTATACTGCATTGCAGGCAGAGATGAAGGTCGGGTCCTTTATCCATTATGCATTAAAACAGAAGGTATTGGCCGTGCGCATCATCACCGGCAAGGGCCTGCATTCCGGGGGACAGCCTGTGCTGCCGGATACGGTTGAGGATGTTCTGAGAACACTTAAAAAAGAAAATCTGGTTAAATCCTGGCGCTGGGAAAAGGGGCAAAAGGAAAAGAGTGGCGCGTTGATTGTTCAGTTGGCTTCATGAGAATTCCTTTCAAAAAGGCTGTTGAATTAACTTTCCATTGTTCTGTAGCCAAGCCACTCAGAAAACAATCCTTTTTAGGTAGCTTATGTATGTGTCAGGATTTGGGGTTGTTTATAGGGCCACCCCGTTTTTTAAAACGGGCTGAAAAAGCGATTACTTATCACCTCTCACCATCACCCTATCTTTCACGTTGTCAGCAGCCATTTAAGGTAGAGTGTGTTTGACTTTTTGCTCGAGGAAGTTTCTGAATTTTACAGATGGGGACAGCTGGAAAAATTCTTGGATAAAAACATCAATAACCTGTTGAACTGAAATGTCATTACTGCTATGCCCTGAAACTTTTTGACGCTCGTCAATCTCGGTGGTGATTATTCCCTCAACCAGCATGAAATTTTCTCTATCCTCGAGAAGTATCACCGCCCATAGGAGTTCTTTTGATGCTGGGTTGATTTTTTTATCCGCTGACCAGAAGGTATAGGGCGTTTTTACCACCCCGATTTTTTTTATCAAAGCTAGGTCAAATCGTTTGCGAAGCAAATCGAGTTGGACCATTTCACCCTTCTTCAGCAGGGAAATCATTTCATCAAACATGGATGATCCTCTGAATCCCCTGTTTATTTTTTTTGTTCCTTTTCCTCAAGTTTCGCCTTGAGAATATCTCCAAGTGTACTCATCGGGCTGCTTGTAGCAGATTCCCTGTGTTTTGCTTGAAATTCTTTTATATCTTCTTTTTCGCTGGCAGAATCGGACTCCTCTGCAGTCATTTCGCCAACCAGGGCTAGGGATAAACGTTTCTGTTCCGCATCTATATCCTCTATCTTCACTTCAACAGTTTGGCCTTCATCTAAAACTTCTTTTGGATGGTTGATCCGCCTGCCGCCGCCGAGTTTGGAAATATGGATTAGACCATCAATGCCTTCAGCAAGATTTACAAAAGCCCCGAATTTTGTCAGCCTTACCACAGTCCCTGAATGCGAGGAACCAACAGGAAGTTTTTGTGAAATGCTTTCCCAGGGGTCGGGAAGAGCCTGCTTCAGACTGAAGGAGTAACGATCATTTTCCCAATCAAGCTTAAGGATTACTACTTCAACTTTCTGCTCTTCTGTGAGTATTTCCTGGATATCTTCAATCCTGGACCAGCCGATCTCAGAAATTGGGATAAGTCCTTCTATGCCGTCAATATCCACAAAGGCACCAAATTTCTGTATTGAGGTGATTACTCCCTGTACAGTCATGCCTTCCTGCAGGGTTTCTTTTAGAAGCTCACGTTTTTCTTCTCTTTCCTCTTCTAAAATAATCCGACGTGAAAGGATTATATTGCGGCCATTTTCCTTGTATTCTGTAATTCTAAAAAGCATATGCTCTCCGACATAATCTTCAGCGTCGGTGATACGCCTTATATCCATTTGTGAGTAGGGGCAGAAAGTTCGGATTTTGCCGGCAACCGTGACTTCAAATCCGCCTTTTATCTCCTTTTTGATAAACCCTTCAAGGGGAATCCCGTTTCGATAAGCTTCTTCGAGGTGGGCGAGTGATGTTGAACCGCCACCAATTTTTGTTGTAAAAAGCATTTCATTTCGGGCGGAAGAGAGGAAATAGACTTCGAGGGTGTCTCCAGTCTCAACGGTTACATCTCCGGTCTCATCTTCAAGCTCTTTCCGGTCAACGAAGCCCTCACTCTTTCCACCAACATCCAGAAAAATGGAGTCCTGGGAAACATCAACCACCACTGCTTTAATTTTTTGACCGGGTGAAAGCTGTTTTTTAGGAGGACCATTATCTTTGAATAAATCTGCAAAACTTTCATGATTAGAAAAATCGTCTGACATAAGATCACCTTAATATTTATTGAGTTTAGGGGCAGGAGTATAAGTTTTGATGTGGGTATTTACCTTTTTGGGTTTTGAGAATCAGTAGACATTCATAAAGTGCTGTGTACTGCCAGAGAAAGGTGTCTGTTTTTATCTGAGAAAACAAGTCTTTTTTTCTTAAGATCAGCAAGAAAAGTAAGGATTTTTTGTTGAGAGATTGCCGGGAATTTTTCAGATAATTCTTTCTCTGTTCTTATTTGCGTACAGAATAAGTAGATTTGTCGTGATGTGCCTCTCAATCTATGGTTTAAAACCGTGCCGTCAATTAATTCTTGGCGCATAAGAAGGAAGTCAGTTCCATCCCTATAGTACAAAAGAGGCTTGTGTAACCCCCCTATCTTTCTCTTTTCGTGATACTTCTGCCATCTTTTTATTTTGGAAAAAACCGGCTTCCATATTTTTTTTTGGTATGTCCGGTCTCCTCTGTAATCCTGCACAATGAGTTTTAATTTTTGCAGAGTCTCTCGTGGAAAGATTTTTGTGTTATTTGCGTGGTTGATGATAGCCTTGATGCCATATTTTTTAGGGGAAATGCAGACTGGACTGTCATGTCCCAGAAAAAAAGCTGCAATGCTTAATGGACTAAATGAAAAAATATAATCAAGATTCTCAAGAGTTTCATCAACCTCAGATTGTGTACTGCCGGGAAATTGAATAATCAGGTTTCCTTCCAGTGCCAGAGAATGTTCTTGAGCAGCCCGCATGGTTGCAATATTCTCAATGACGCTGACCCCTTTTTGCATTCTTCTTAAGAGGCTGTTGCTGAGTGATTCAATACCCACTTGTATTGTCGAAAGTCCCCCGCGACGATAGAGAGAAAAAATGTCATCAATAGATTTTTTTTCACCGATAGATCGAATTTCGGCAAAAAAGCTGAAATCAGTATGGAGTTCACTTGTCTGCGTGAAGAAATGTAAAGATTCCTGCGGGGGTATCATGTTGTCTGTGAATGTGAAGTCAAGACAACCATACCTTGCGGATAGCGCTGTAACTTCATCAATCATTTGCGAAGCTTTTTTATAACGATAGCCGCACCACTGCAGATTAAGATTACAGAAGGTGCATTTATTCCACCAGCAACCGCGGGAAAATTCAACAGGAAGAACCGGGATAAACGGTTTGTCTGGGAACCATTTTTTCTGGTCTGAAAAATAATCATCATAATCCGGGACAGGAAGTGGTTCCAGTGAAGGCAATTGGGAGCCAACAGCAGGATCATTCAAGTTGGAATGATGCAGTGATGATTTTGCAGAAAATATATTCTGAGGAAGTCTGTCGCTTCGCCCGGTAATGTACCCGCAAAGTTCCAACAGGCTCTTTTCCCCTTCCCCCTGGATGACAAAATCCACGAAGTCAAATGCATCAAGGATAGATTTTCCGGCAGTAGCAGCACATGACGACCCGCCAAAAACGACTGTTATATGAGGAAATTTTTTCTTAATTGAACTGGCTGCAGCAAGTGAGGCAAGGAGTTGATTGAAACAGACAGAGAATCCTGCAATTGTATATTGTGACCAGTCGCAGTCGCTAACCCAATTTTCGAGCTGGCTCTCTACTGTTTCATGTATCTGGTTAAAATTAAATAATGTATTAATTGGGGAACCAGTTTTATGCGCATAGTTCGTTGCCAGTATTTCAGAAGAGTTCCTCTGTTCAGGAAAGACAAGGGGCCCATACAGTGATTCACTGACCCATGCATTCCGGCTTATCCAGTGATACAATTTCGTCCCCAGAGTGGAAGCAACCTCCAGATAGAGATGTTCTGTGTCAACTGCAAGCCAATCGGCTCTGGTTTCAAGATAAGCCTTTAATGTGCCAAGCTGTATGGATGGCCTGTTAAAAAGGGGCCACGGCATGGATATTAAATTGATTCTTGTTGGAGAATGTTTGGGAGTAGGTGTTTTTTTTGAGTCCAAAATCAACTCTCAGGAAGAACAGTTAATACTGTTTGATAATTTCAGTGTCGGCCGGTGGTGTGAAAGAAAACAGATTTTTCGTGATTTTGCGGCCGCCGTAGGAGTTGGAATCAATTTGTACATTCTTAAAAAAGAGATCGGTGACAGTATCAAAATGGTCAACAATCCGTAGATGTTCAAGCAGGAAGGTTCCATCAGTGATCCAGGCATGTATGGATGATACATGCGGATGTGTTGATTTGGGGACAAGTTTGATAAGGTGAGAATTTCCCTCGACGTTTTTAAAATCAGGTTCAACAATATCAAAATCTTTCAGTATGTCCCCTGTGCCCGCAAAAAATGAGTAAGTGACATCTGATTGCAGGTAGTCTCGCGCATTGCTGATTATCATTTGATTGTTTTTTTCAAAATACATGGAGATGGATTCCCCGTCACTTATGAGAACCTGATGATCAGGTGCAATATAATCCCAACGCAATTGACCTGGCCTGAGAAATATCATGGAACCTGAACCTTGCCGGACACGCCCGCTGAATTTTATTGATGTTGTTTGATTAAAATCAGCCACCAGATTTGTAGCTTTTTCATATGTGCCTTGCAGTTTTTGAGCAATCTCGATCGAATCCATTGGTTGAGCCGCAATCTGTATTGGTAACAGAAATAGGCCTGCAAACAGTATCATGGTGAAGATTCTGTAGATAGGTCTCTGTGTGGTCATAGAAAGGAAACAGGTTAAAAAAGAAGAAGTCATTGTTTGTTAAACCTTTTTTAAATCAATATGACGCCCAAATATTTTTTCTGCAGTATTGATTGCAGCTTTCGTGATGTCTGAAACAAAATATTTGTTTGCTGTTTCATACTGAAGGGTTTTAGAAAAATCAGGATTTTCATCCAGGTATGCTTGTAATGTTAATGCAACTTCTATGGAGGAGTCAATCAGCTTGATCCTGTTTTTGCCCACGCGATGCTGAATAAGATCTTTCAGCAGGGGGTAATGTGTGCAGCCCAGCACAAGTGTATCTATCTGTTTTTGTTTCAGTGGCGCCAGATATTTTCTGAGTATCATTTTGGTTTCACGGGCATTTAGCCAGCCTTCTTCAACAAGCGGTACCAGCAAAGGACAGGCTTTGGAAAAAACTCTTAGATCGGGAGATTTTTGTTTTATTTTTTGAGTATAAATTCCACTGCGGATAGTGGCACGAGTGCCGATAACACCTATGTTTCCTGATTGAGTAGTTGCTACTGCACGATTAACTGCCGGCGAGATGACTTCGAAAATTGGGGTGTCAAATTTCTGCCGGAGGATTTCTGAGGCAACACTTGCTGCTGAGTTACAGGCGATGATGATCGCTTGAGCACCGTGACTAAGGAGAAACTCTGTATTATTGATTGAGTATTCAATAATAGTTTCAGGACTCTTACTTCCGTATGGAGTCCTTGCCAGGTCCCCATAATATATAATTTGTAGATCAGGAAGCAGGGTTTCCACGGCACGGGCAACAGTCATGCCCCCGACTCCTGAATCGAAAATTCCAATCATGGTTGTAATGAAAAGTATTAATTTATGGATTTATTTTTTTAAAAAAATATATTCTCGATACTATTGAAACGAAGATAATTAAATTCAGGAAAAAGTGTGCTATTTGCAACCCTGAAATTGCGTAAATACAACTTTACGGAGATTCTGTCCAGATAACTGTTGATATTAATTACTTGCAAGACTTTCCGTTTTAAAAAATTAAAAACAGATACTATTCGGTTTATTGTCGGCATACGTCGACTATAACCTTATTTTATGATGAAAAAATATTTTGTGGCGTTGACAATAGCGTGGATCGAAATTAATATTTGCCACCGAAAGGATATTGAAGAAGAATTACCACATGTGAAATGCGTTGCCCTTGAAGCCGGGGAATATATATGAACTGGAGTATATGACAAAATGCCAATATATGAATATGAATGCACATCCTGTTGTAAAGTTATTGAAGTTATTCAGCGTATGACAGAGGATCCATTAACAAACTGTCCTGATTGTTCCGGCCCGGTGAATAAACTTGTGTCCAGGAGTTCTTTTCAGCTGAAAGGGGGAGGGTGGTATGCCGATGGTTACAGCAGTAAATCCTCCAATGGTTCAGGTTCAACCCCTAAAGACAAATCAACTAAAGATAAATCAACAAAAAACACCTCACCAAAGGCCGAAAAAACTACAAGCAGCTCTTCTGATTCCTCAGCAGCCACTAAAAGCAAAGCAGACTGTTCCGCAACCGCCTGACAATTTTATCCCGGTGGAAATTTAATAGAACTGATTGTGCAGGGAGCTGTTGCAATCAGGGAATGATCAGCATGGCATCCCCATAACTGTAAAAGCGATACCCAAGCTTTATTGCCATCTGATAGGCCCGGAGTATGTTTGGCCTGCCGGTAAGTGCCGCAACCAGAAAGAGAAGTGAAGATCCGGGTAAGTGAAAATTGGTAATCAAAGCGTTGACCACTTTAAATTCATAGCCGGGATAAATATAAAGCCCGCACCATCCCTGTTTGGCCTCTACCTGTCCATCTTTATTCGCTGCAAATTCCAGAGTTCGTACTGTCGTCGTTCCCACTGCCCAGATTTTTTTCCCGGCTTTTCGTGTTTGATTGATTAACTTTGCTGTTTTCGCACTGACCTCTACATACTCTTCGTGTATTTTGTGTTGACGTATGTCTTTCACTCTCACGGGTGCGAAAGTGCCGTATCCAACATGAAGGGTGATAGGTGCTATTTGGATGTTGCGCTTTTGAAGATTTTGGAGCAGTTCTTCTGAGAAATGCAAACCCGCAGTTGGTGCAGCAATTGCACCTGATTTTCTGGCAAAAAGAGTCTGGTAGCGTCCACTGTCATCGGGGTGGTCCACCTCATCTCGACGGATGTATGGTGGTAGAGGGACCCTGCCGCATTGCATCAATATTTCTTCAGGGCTTTCATCTTTGACTGCATTAAAATAGAGCCCCACAATTGCTTTCCCATCTGAAAGAAATTGCAGGAGTTCACCCTCAACTGCCGGACTGAAAAAAAATCGTGTGCCCACCTTGGGCCTTTTGGAGCTTTTCAGCAAACCTGTAACGGTAAGGCAATAACCCTTTTGGGCAACTGCCTGGCCAGTGGGTTTTTCCATCGTGTCAAGATTATTAAAATCAGGGTATTCCAATAGAAACAATTCAATTTTTCCGCCAGTGCCCTTTCTCCCTTCAAGCCGGGCTGGAAATACTTTAGTATCGTTAACCACGAGGAGATCACCAGGCTGAAAGAAGCTCAGAATGTCTGTAAAATTCATGTCCTGAATACTGTCGTTTCTGCAATCCATCACAAGAAGTCGAGACTTGTCTCTGATTGCAGCTGGAAACTGGGCAATTTGATCTGCAGGCAGATCATACTGATATGATTCAAAGTTAAATTCGGGATTCATGTTGATTCTGTGAGTGTTGAGGTAAAAGAAAATTGGTTGCTGTCAGGACGAAAATACCCTAACTTTTAAAGACGTGCTATCTTTTCAATAATAAATTAGAGGTGTTGTACATGTTACTTGTTGCGGCTGCCACTGAAAAAGAAATAAAACCATTAAAACAATTCCTTTCAGATGCTGAGCATTTGGAAGCTCTGGTTACTGGTATGGGGCCCGTTACAACTGCTGCAAATCTTAGCAGCTATCTGGCTCTTCATGGTTCTAATATTGATGGTGTGATAAATATAGGAGTTGGTGGCGCATATCTTGACAGTGGCATAAATCTGCTTGACATATGCCTGGCTCAACAAGAAATTTTCGGTGATTTTGGCATCTGCATGCAGGATGATATCCTGGATTTTGATTCTGGACTTTCACAATTGCACACTCACTTTTTATTTAATAATGAACTTGTTTCAAACTGCAAGAATATTTTAAATGTCAATGAAATAGAATTCAGGGCGGCAAATTTTGTAACTGTCAACTGCTGCAGTGGCACAAAAAAGCGTGGAGAATATCTACGGGAAAAATTTGCTGCCGGGTGTGAGAACATGGAGGGAGCTGCTGTGGCAATGGTATGTAATACTTTTAAAGTCCCCTGTGTTGAGTTGCGTTGTATCAGTAACATGGTTGAAGATCGTCATACAGCAAACTGGATGCTCGAAGATGCCATTGATGAAATTTGCTGGGTGGTTGAGGTTCTTCTGCGGGAATACGCCCCAACAGCGACTTAATTAGCACACAATTTCTGGTAGCACTATGAAATCGCTTTCTATTGGATTCTCTCCCTGTCCCAATGATACCTATATCTTCTGTGGCCTGGTTAAAGGGCATATCCCTCATACTGGATGGAGCCTCCAACCGGAAAGGCTTGAAGATGTAGAGACCTTAAACGAGTGGGCGTTACAGGGGCGCCTTGATATAACAAAACTTTCCTTTCATGCCTTTGGTCATGTTCTGGAAGATTATATTTTGCTGAAATCCGGTGGAGCCCTTGGACGTGGTTGCGGGCCTTTGTTGGTAGCCGGTCAAAAAGTTGAACCGACCGATATTGCAAAAATGACTGTTGCAGTGCCAGGCAAATATACAACAGCTGCCATGCTCCTGAAATTATATAAGCCTGAGTGGAAGAATGTCGTCATGATGCGATTTGATGAAATCATGCCTGCAGTTGAATCTGGAAAGGTCGACTGTGGGGTCATCATCCATGAAAGCAGATTTACCTACGAGAGCAGGGGGCTTGAACTTATCAAAGATCTTGGATCCTGGTGGGAGGAAATTTCGGGATATCCCATACCGTTGGGAGGGATCGCTGTGAAGCGTTCACTCGGCATGGACCTCATAGAAAAAATTGATAAGGCGTTAAGAGCAAGTATAGCCTGGGCTCAAAGAAACCCTGAACTTTGCAGCCCCTATATTAAAGAACATGCCCGGGAACTTGAAGACTCTGTAATCAACGATCATATCGGGCTTTATGTGAATACTTTTTCGGAAGACTTGGGAGAAGAGGGGATGACAGCTATTGAGTTTTTTTTAGAAAAAGGACGGCAGGCGGGCATATTTTCAAATTCTATAGATAATACCCAAATAATCTCATATTAGGATAACGGGCTAAGATTTACACAGAGTAGTGTGAAAACTTATATGTCAGCTTATTCTTTGTTTGTATACCCAATAATCATTTTCCAGTAAGTGCCTGCAGGCAAGTATTTCGCCTAAACATTGGCTTGACAAGTTGAGTCATGGTGCTATATATTCCTATCTTTTCTAAAAATTTTTTCAATTTTATAAAATTAGTTGCTAGACCCTTGCTGAGTCAATATTCAGGGTCTTTGGAGAGTGCCCATATATCTTAAAAAGAAGGGCATATTTTGAGTAAATCAGGAATCGAAGGAAGTTTCTATGAAAGTTACAGGCGCAGAAGCGATTGTTAAATGTCTCGAAGAGCAGGGAGTTGAAGTTATTTTTGGGTTTCCCGGTGGAGTGATAATTGATTTATTTGACGAACTGGAAAAATCCGATATTACCAATGTTCTTGTAAGGCATGAACAGGCCGCTGTCCATGCGGCAGATGCATATGGCCGAGTCAAGGGTGAAGTAGGGGTGGCCCTGGTTACCTCAGGACCTGGAGCAACAAATACCGTAACAGGAATAGCTTCGGCTTATTGTGACTCCATCCCCATGGTGGTTTTTACAGGACAGGTTCCAACAGGCCTTATAGGTAATGATGCTTTTCAGGAAGTTGATATTATTGGCATTACCAGGCCCTGCACCAAACATAATTATTTGGTGAAGGATCCCAAAGACCTCGCAGAAACTATTCGGGAGGCTTTTTATGTTGCCAGAACAGGCAGACCAGGCCCCGTTCTCATAGACCTGCCTAAAGATGTGGTAGTAGCAAAGGCTAAATTTCCCGAGCCCAAGCCTGTTAAAATGCAGACTTACAGGCCAACCTATGAGCCCCATCCTGGCCAGATTGCCAAGGCCTGTAAAGAAATACTGAAAGCAAAAAAACCGGTGATTTATGCTGGAGGTGGTGTCATTGCATCAGACAGCAATGAAGAATTGACTGAGCTTGCCACCAAGTTGAATATTCCCACCACGATGACTCTTATGGGATTGGGAGGATTTCCCGGCACCCATAAACTCTCAATGGGTATGCTCGGCATGCATGGTACGTATTTTGCCAATATGGCAGTGTCGCAGTGTGATCTCCTCATTGCTGTTGGGGCAAGATTTGATGATAGGGTAACAGGTAAGCTTGCTGATTTTGCACCGCATGCAAAGATTATTCACGTTGATATTGATCCAACTTCGATCAGCAAGAATGTCAAAGTCGATATACCCATAGTTGCTGATTGCAAGTATGCTTTAACAGCCATGAACAGATGGTTTGATGTCCAGGAAGATTTCAATGGCAAGGAGCAGGGAGAAAAACTTGGTCCCTGGTTGGATGAAATTAACAGTTGGAAGCGCGATCATCCTCTGGGATATGTCGAAGAAGGCGATATCATCAAGCCGCAATTTGTGGTTCAGAAACTCCATGAGATGACAAATGGTGATGCAATTATTTCTACCGAGGTTGGACAGAACCAGATGTGGGCGGCCCAGTTTTATCATTTTAATAAGCCGAGGCATTTTCTTACGTCCGGGGGCCTTGGTGTTATGGGATATGGTTTCCCGGCAGCAATAGGGGCCCAGATGGCTGCACCGGACAAAATTGTTATTGATGTGGCCGGTGATGGTTCCATTCAGATGAATATCCAGGAATTGGCCACCGCGAGACAGTATAAATGCCCGGTGAAGATTGCAATTTTAAATAACGGCTATCTGGGAATGGTCAGACAGTGGCAGGAGCTTTTTTATGATAAGCGTTACGCAGGTACTGACCTTGAAGTTTCTCCGGATTTTGTGAAATTGGCGGAGGCATATGGTGCTGTCGGGTTGCGGGCTACCAAGGTTAGCGAGGTTGAGCCTGTTATCAAGGAGGCTCTGGCAACTGATAATACAGTTTTTATGGATTTTGTTATTGCCAGGGAGGAAGGAGTGTATCCAATGGTGCCGGCCGGAAAGGCAACAACCGAAATGCTTTTGTCGTAAATTATTGCGGAATCAATTCTTGAATAGTATTGCATAAATTATAAAAGGAAAGTGAAATGAAACATACCATTTCTGTTTTATTACAAAACAAACCCGGTGTTTTGTCTAGAGTTACAGGTCTTTTCAGTGGGCGCGGTTTTAATATAGAAAGTCTCAGCGTTGCAGAAACTCTTGACGCAGGAGTTTCCTGCCTCACATTGGTTACACGCGGGCCGGATCCTATTATCGAGCAGATAACCAAGCAATTACATAAACTGATTGATGTTATCAAGGTTGTTGATGTCGGTGAGTCAGAATTTGTTGAAAGGGAAATGGCGCTTATTCGTGTAAAGGCGGAATCTCATACCCGTGCAGAAGTATTGCGGGTAATTGATATCTTTCGGGGTAAAGTCGTTGATGTCAGTCCCAAGAGTTATGCTGTTGAGATTACCGGGCCCCAGAGTAAAATCAAGGCAGTGATAGATATACTCAAGCCTATCGGTATCCAGGAAATAGTTCGTACCGGAACTATTGCCATGGCACGAGCCAAAAAATCATAATCAGAAATTAGACTGCATAGAAAACTTTTTAGTGGTAAGAGTATGGCTCACTGTCATTCTAAGACGGTTATCCTGCCTAACTTTGCCTTTTTAGAAGGAAGCGCAGGATTATTTTACTGATTTATCTGCACTTAAACAGGTGATTGCTGCTTAGGTCTGGCACAATGACAAATAATTTTCCCACAAGAGAATATTTTTAAGTCATGAAAGTAGCCCAAATACCCGTTGCAAGGGAAGGATATCCATTTATAGTTTTTGTCGCTTTTGCAACCTTCATATTTGCATTGCTCGAATATGATCTATTAACATTGATAACTCTTTTTCTGACAGGGTTTGTCGTTTATTTCTTCAGGGATCCTGAACGTATCTCACCGGATGATGAAGATGTTGTTGTGGCACCTGCTGACGGCAAGATTATCCTGGTAGAAAAGATTTTTGATGATCGGTTTGTTAACGAGCATGTTTATAAGATCAGTATTTTTATGTCTGTTTTTGATGTGCATGTTAATCGAGTGCCGTTTGCCGGAGAAGTTGAAAAAATACAATATGGACCGGGAAGTTTCTATGCTGCAAATACTGACCAGGCAGGGCTTGCCAATGAACACTGCGGAGTGATTCTTACCACAGAAAAAAACTTTCGTTATGCTGTTGTGCAAATTGCTGGACTGTTGGCACGCAGAATTGTCTGTTGGGTAGAGAAAGGTGATACGATAGAGCGTGGGAAGCGATTTGGGATGATCCGCTTTGGTTCCAGAGTCGATCTCTATTTGCCTCAAAATATACAGCTTGAAGTAAGTTCTGGCCAGAAGGTGAAGGCGGGAGAGACCGTCATTGGCTACCTAACGTAATTATTTTAGGGATTTTTATATCATAAATATGATATAATCTAAGATTAATTTGTTTAACTATTTGCTTATAACATAATCCAAAGGCAAGAGACATGAGTTGTATTAACCCGAATAATAGCGATAATGAGCAAGGTAGTCATGGGCAACGCATGATTCATCCTCTGCCGTGTTTATTTACCACTGCAAGCCTTTTAAGTGGTTTTTATGCTATTATTTCAGCCATAAACGGTGATTTCTTCAATGCTGCTGTTGCAATAATTGTGGCAGGTATTTTTGACGGACTTGATGGCAGGGTCGCGCGGATGACAAATACCACCAGTACCTTTGGTATGGAATATGATTCTTTAAGTGATCTTGTATCTTTTGGGGTCGCACCTGCTTTACTTGCTTATCTTTGGGCTTTGGAACCGTATGGACGGTATGGCTGGCTTGCTGCGTTTCTCTATGTGGCAACCACTGCATTACGTCTTGCGCGTTTTAATTCTCTTGCTTTGGAAAAGTCACCACAGGATTTTGTTGGACTCCCATGTCCAGCCGCAGCTGGTATGATAGCTACGACGGTCCTTTTTTCCAGATTTCTTGGTGCACCTGAAACGGTAAAGCATCTCTCCATTTTGATTTTAGTCTATCTGCTTTCCTATCTTATGGTAAGTAATGTTCGTTACATGAGTTTCAAACATCCGTCAGCTAAAAGAAAAAAGACCTTTCAGGTAACGGTGGCCATGGTCCTGCTGATGATACTTGTAGCTGCGGAACCACAGGTGACACTTTTTGTGATAGGTGGTATCTATGTCCTATCCGGCCCATTCAGTACAGCGTACAGGGTTCTACGCAAGGATGATAAGAGTGCTGAAGAGCAGGAAAATATCATTTAAACCATAAGATTCATAAATATTAAGTTTGGCTGAATCATGGAGATGGCCGGGATGATTATCCTGGCATTTCCTGTTTTGTTATAGAGATTACAGATTTTGGGAAAATCGACAGCAGAGTAGCAATTGTATGCTTTTACTGACACTCTGCCGGCAGAGGTAATAATCATGTCTGAGAAAATTTATATATTTGATACAACATTACGCGACGGCGAACAATCTCCCGGCGCCAGCATGAATATGCAGGAAAAGTTTCGCCTGGCCCAACAGCTCGTACTCTTGAATGTTGATATAATAGAGGCAGGTTTTCCCATTGCATCTGTTGGTGATTTTGAATGTGTAAAAAACATTGCCGATAATATAAAGGGTGTACAGGTTGCTGGTTTAGCACGTTGCAGTATAAAAGATATTGATCGCGCCTGGGAGGCCTTGAAGAATGGAGAGAACTCAAGAATTCATACATTCCTGGCAACCTCAGATATCCATATGCAACACAAGCTCAGAATGAGTAGGGAGCAGGTGCTCGAGTTGGCAGTTGCTTCAGTAAAGCATGCGGCAAAGTACACATCCAATGTTGAATTTTCAGCTGAAGATGCAACAAGAAGCGATATAGAGTTTGTCTGTCAGGTGTTCGAAGCCGTCATTGAGGCGGGTGCTGCGACCGTTAACTTTCCAGACACTACCGGCTATGCATTGCCCAGTGAACACGGTGAACAGATTCGCTATCTGATTGATAATATTCCCAACATTGATAAAGCGATCCTGAGTGTTCATTGTCATAATGATCTTGGTCTGGCAGTGGCAAACTCACTTGCTGCTATTAACAGCGGTGCGCGCCAGGTAGAGTGCACAATAAACGGTTTAGGCGAGAGAGCCGGCAATACTGCCATGGAAGAAGTGGTCATGGCAGTTCGCACCAGATCTGACCAGATGAATATTCATACTGATATAGTCACTGAGCATATCTACCCCAGCAGCCGGCTGGTAAGCACAATTGCCGGCATGCCGGTCCAGCCTAACAAGGCAATTGTCGGGGCCAATGCCTTTGCCCATGAAGCAGGAATTCATCAGGACGGAGTTTTGAAGGAGAGGACGACATATGAGATCATGAATCCTTCTGACATCGGTCTGACCAAGGGGAATCTGGTTCTGGGAAAACACTCCGGTCGTCATGCCCTGAAGGACCGTATCGAGGTAATAGGCTACTCCCTGTCAGATGAAGAACTGGCAAGAGTATTTTCCAGGTTTAAGGATTTGGCTGATCTCAGGAAGGAGATATTCGATGAGGATATAGAGGCCATTATTATGGATGAAATAATCCGGATTCCTGAGGTTTATGAACTGGTTTCTCTGGGAGTTATGAGTGGCAGCATGAAAATGCCTACTGCTGCTGTTCGTCTTAAGATAGATGGTGTGCAAAAAGAGGGTGCAGCAATCGGTGTCGGCCCCATTGACGCAACGTACCGCGCTATAGCAGAGCTCACTGGAACAAGCAGTAAACTGCTCTTTTTTTCGGTAAGTTCTTTCACCGGTGGAACTGATGCCCTGGGAGATGTGCTTCTCAGGATTGAGGATAACGGCAGAGTAGTGATCGGCCATGGACTTGATCCGGATATCATTACCGCTGCAGGAAAGGCTTATCTTAATGGTTTGAACAGGCATGTATATTTACAAAAAGAAGCTGACAAGAAATAATAACAAGAAAAATTAACAAACAGGACAGAGAGAATAATGGGTAAAACGTATAAAATTGCAGTTATGGGTGGTGATGGTACCGGCCCGGAGGTGACTGCCGAAGGTGTGAAGGTTCTTAAGGAAGCGGCAAGTAAATTTAATTTCAATCTGGAATTGACGGACTTTGATTATGGGGGAGAACGTTATATCCGTACCGGCGAGGTTCTACCGGACAATGCCGTCGAAGAATTAAACAAGCATGATGCCATTTTCCTCGGGGCCATTGGTCACCCTGATGTGAAGCCGGGCATTCTGGAAAAAGGCATTCTTTTGAGTCTCCGTTTTGCTCTGGATCAGTATATCAATCTGCGTCCCGTTATATTGTATCCCAATGTAGAAACCCCTATTAAGAACAAAGGGCCTGAGGAAATTGATTTCGTAGTGGTTCGGGAAAATACGGAAGGACTTTATGCCGGTGCTGGTGGAGTCTTGAAAAAAGGTACTGCAGATGAAGTTGCGATACAGGAGTCAATTAATACCAGGAAAGGGGTTGAGCGCTGTATTCGATTTGCCTTTGAATATGCCCGTAAGCGGAACAAAAGAAAACAGGTAACTCTCTGTGGCAAAACAAATGTGCTTACCTTTGCTTTTGATCTCTGGGAGCGGGCGTTTTATGAGGTGGCTGAAGAATATCCGGATATCAAAACAGACTATGCCCATGTTGATGCAACGTGCATGTGGATGGTTAAGAATCCGGAATGGTTTGATGTGATTGTTACAGATAATATGTTCGGTGATATTATCACGGACCTGGGCGCTATGATCCAGGGAGGTATGGGTATTGCGGCTGGTGGGAATATTAATCCCGAGGGAATAAGCATGTTTGAACCCATAGGTGGTTCAGCCCCCAAATATACCGGCCAGAATGTGATAAACCCTCTGGCTGCAATTGGTGCAGCCCAGATGATGATGGACCATCTTGGCGAGACGGAAGCTGCCCAGGCCATAGAAAATGCTATTCGTTGGGTCGTTGCAGAAAAAATGGAAAGTATGTCTGCCGGTAAGATGGGATATGGAACCAGGGAAGTAGGTGACCTGGTTGCAGGAGCGCTATAATTAAATGCAGAATGCAGAATGACGAATGCAGAATTAAGAAATACGAATTTAGAATTTAGTTATGAGTCATCAGGAAAGAAAATATAATGTTGCTGTTGCAGGTGCCACCGGTGCAGTGGGTGGTGCAATGCTTAGCGTTTTGGAGAGGCGGAATTTCCCTCTTAATGAACTGCGGCTGCTGGCAACAGAACGCTCTGTTGGAAAAAAATTAAAATTCAAGGACAGGGAGATAGAGGTAGGTCTGTTGTCAAAAGATGCTTTTGACAACATTGACGTGGCACTTTTTTCTGCCGGAGCATCTCGCTCGCTTGAATTTGCCCCGGCTGCAGCCGCTGCTGGAGCTGTTGTTGTTGATAATTCAAGTGCCTACCGTATGGATGATGAGATTCCCCTGGTTGTGCCGGAAGTGAATCCTCATGCTATTGCCCAATATACGAACCGGGGAATTATTGCCAATCCCAACTGTTCCACCATCCAGATGGTTGTGGCATTAAAGCCGATTTATGATAAGGCGGGGATCAAACGTATAGTCGTCTCAACATACCAGGCAGTTTCCGGTACCGGGGCAAAGGCCATTGCGGAACTGGAGGGGCAGGTAAAGGCTTATGCTGCAGGAACCCCTTTGCAGAAGGAGGTCTACCCCCATCAGATTGCATTTAACTGCCTGCCTCATATCGACTCATTTCTTGATAGTGGCTATACCAAGGAAGAAATGAAAATGGTGAATGAGACCCATAAAATATTTGAAGATCCATCCATAGGTGTTACAGCAACTGCGGTCAGGGTTCCGGTAATTTATGGGCATTCCGAGTCAGTAAATATTGAGACAGAAAAAAAGATTTCTGCTGCTGAAGTAAAAGAACTTCTCTCTACAGCTTCCGGGGTCAAGGTTGTTGATGAGCCAAGCCTGAGTATCTATCCTTTGGCTCTTGACTGCGCTGGAAAGTTTGAGACATTGGTTGGCAGGATACGGGAAGACCAATCTATTGCCAACGGCATAAATCTCTGGGTTGTTTCCGACAATATTCTTAAGGGCGCTGCCTTAAATGCCGTACAGATCGCTGAAATAGTTTCGAGGGACTATTTGTAATTGAGAATAATAGGGGGAACAGCAAGAGGAAGGCGCTTGCAGACACCTTCAAAAAGTACTGCAAAATGTTCCGGTTACCTCATTCGCCCGACTGCTGACAGGGCCCGGGAGGCGCTTTTCAGTATAATAGGACAGGAGATTAAAGATGCTACTGTTCTTGATCTCTCTGCCGGAACAGGTGCCTTCGGCCTTGAGGCGTTGAGTAGAACTGCCCAACGAGCTGTTTTTGTAGATAATAATCCACAGGCCGTTAAACTGATTGAAAAAAATATCGATTTATGTGGCTTTTCTGACAGAACACTCGTTTTGAAACGGGATTTGTCGAAGGGCCTTTATTTTTTAGCAAAACAACTGCCTGAAATAAGGTTTTCCATTATATTTATTGATCCACCGTACGGGAAAAGGCTGTCCGCAACAATGCTGCATGAGATAGAAAAGACAAATCTTCTATCTTCCGATGTTCTGGTTGTTGTTGAAGAGGATGCACTCGCAGAATTGGAGTCCAAGGTTACAGAGTTTAGACTTGTTGACCAAAGACGCTATGGAGATACAGGCTTCTGGTTCTATCGCCGAACCTGAGCCGAGAATAAATAGGGGGTAACCGCATGGCTGAGAACAATGAAAGATTGGTTATCTATCCAGGAACTTTTGATCCTATAACCATGGGGCATCTGGATATAATAAATCGTGCACTTGAACTGTTTGATCGTGTAATTGTTGCTGTAGCCAGGCATCCGAGTAAAACCCAGCTTTTTACTCTGGAAGAGCGGTTACAGATGATAAGGGATTGTTTTAAAGGAAATAATAAAAAGGTAGAAGTTGAAGCAGTGTCAGGGCTTTTGGTGGAGTATGCCTTTAATAAAGGGGCTAAATCAATAGTCAGGGGACTGAGAGCGGTCTCTGATTTTGAGTATGAATTTCAGTTGGCGCTTATGAACAGAAGGCTGGAACGTAATGTAGAGACGGTTTTTCTCATGACCGGTTTTCGCTGGATATTTATCAGTTCCAGCATTATCAAGGACGCTGCACAACATGGTGGGGATGTGACAGGTCTTGTTCCTGGACATGTCCAGCAGAAATTAAAAAAGAAATACGGATTAATTTAGCCAAAACCATCAGCGACTGCTGATTTGTGGTTTATAATGTTTTATGTCACCGATGCGATACAGCTTGACGAAAGTGAAATTCGCTTCAAGTTTATACGATCTCCCGGCCCTGGTGGTCAGCATGTCAATAAGGCAGCCACCGCTGTTCAACTCCGTTTTGACCTGGCTCATTCCACCAGCCTGCCGGATCACGTCCGGCTCCGCCTGATAAAACTTGCTAAGAATCGCATAAATACCAGGGGTGTTTTAATAATTAATGCAAACCGTTTTCGATCACAGGATTTGAATCGTAAAGATGCCCTGGATCGGTTGATACAACTCATTGTAAAGTCTGCCTTTGAAATAAAACCCCGTCGCAGGACAAAGCCAACCGGCGCTTCAATTAAGAAAAGAATGGCGGCCAAAAAACGCCGTGGCAAATTGAAGCATACGCGTCAGTCGGTGATCGGTGTTGATGATTAAATACGGTGACCATCGATGTACAGTGGAAAAGTTCTGAGTGGGAATTTTTTTATGTCGTCCGGAAACAATTTGCCTCACTTGGTTAAAACATGTTGAAACTCAGGCAATAAAGCGGTCTCAACCTTGACTGAGTGTACCAAATTGATTATTTATTTAAGGTTAAAGCGAGAGTGGCGGAATTGGTAGACGCACCAGACTTAGGATCTGGCGCCGCAAGGTGT
>JAUXHH010000109.1 GCA_030621655.1 Desulfobacterales bacterium | reverse complement strand
TGGCAACCATAGTTACCTATGCCGCATTAATAAATGTCTTCTTTGTGCTGCTTGAGTTCTTCACCTCATACTACAGCAATATCCCGGGCCATATGCATACCCTGGATTATCTTTTCTTCGGCCTGCACGGGCATGGACAATTGGTGCCCTGGATGCGGGTTTCGACCATCTTCGGCATTATCGCGATAGTAATGTTCCTGGTACCTGCGACACGAAAAAGGGAGGATACCCTGGCCATCGCCTGTATACTGATTTTCCTCTCGCTCTGGATTGATAAGGGTATCGGCCTGGTTATCGGTGGTTTTGTCCCGAGTCCGCTTGAAGAGATCACGGCATACTATCCATCCTTCCAGGAGATTATGATCACCTTGGGAGTTTGGGCCACAGGGGCCTTTATTCTGACTGTCCTGTTTAAGATTGCCCTTGCTGTGAAAGAGGAAAAGATGATTTCCTGATTTATTTATTGAGTATCTTTTAACCTTTGTTATTTCTAAGCCCCTGAAAGAATATTTCAGGGGCTTTTTTTGCTCAAATATGGAAGAGTAAGGCGCCATGATAGAAGGTAAAGAAATACCATCGGACAGCCCAAAGAAAAATCCCCAGGTTCTCTTCCTCTATTTTTCCTTCAGCGGTCAGACAGGAGTTTTAGTAAACAGGTTGGCAGCAGGACTCAAGGAACAGGGAGTGGAGGTTTCTTTTGAGAAACTGAAACCTGTGAGGCATTTGCGTTTTCCGGTCGATGGCATTCTCCGCACCTTTGTCATGATGCTTACTACTTTTTGCCGTATACGCGTCCCGATCCGAGAGCTTTCCCCGAAATGTGACCGGGAGTATGACCTCATAATTCTGGCGGGCCCTACCTGGTCATATAATCCCAGTGGGCCGGTACTTTCTTTTTTGGACAGATACGGGAGCGAAGTTCTGGGAGGGCAAGAGGTTCTGCCCCTCATTTCATGCCGGGGATACTGGAAGCTGCACTGGTGGGGTTTACGCAGAAAACTGAGAAGATGTGGAGCCCATTTTTCAAATTTAATTGCCTTTACCCATCCCAATCCCGAGCCGTGGTGCACTATCGGGGTTTTTTTGAAAATTGCCGGCAAAAACCCTGAACGGTCTGGCTTTATCAGTAAACATTATGACCGGTTTGGGCATTCAAACAAGCAGATGGAAGAGGCTTGGCGATTTGGTGTGCAGATCGGTGAATCTCTCAAGGGCAATACCCAACTGGCAGCAATCAATTTTCAAACAAAGCTCGCCCTTCCATAAAAAATCCAAAATTTCAATATTGCGGTGGTGTCAGGAAATAAAGCACCAGGTAATAATCGATCAACTCCCTGTAAAACATATATAACAGGGCTGCAATTGACAGAAAGGGCCCATAGGGGATCATGGTCTTGCCGCCTTTTTTTTGTTTTACCATTGCACCTATTCCCACCACAGCACCGAGAATTGAGCTGCCGAAAACAACAAAAGGCAGACTCTGCCAGCCCAGAAAAGCCCCTATCATGGCAAGAAGTTTAATATCTCCTCCTCCCATGCCCTCACGCTTTGTGAAAAGATAATAGCCGGCTGCCACTGCATAAAGAGCACCGCCGCCAATAAGCAGCCCTATGCCTGCCTGCTGCCAGCTAATGACAGGGTTAAAGAAAGAACATGCGAAACCGATGATTATACCCGGAAGGCTGATTACATCAGGGATGATCTTATGATAGAAATCAATGACAATTACAACAAGAAGAGCAGCGGTAAAAATAAAATAAATCGGCAGGGCCAAGGTGAAACCGAATTTGAACAACAGGGCCAGGGAGAGCAGTGCCATGGTAAGCTCAACCAGAGGGTATTGCCAGGATATGGGTTCACCGCAGTAGCGGCATTGTTTTTTCAGCAGAAGAAAACTGATGACGGGAATATTATCATACCACTTAAGAGGGTGAAGGCATTGGGGGCATCTGGAGGCCGGAAAGACTATAGATGCGTCTTCTTCCGGGAGTCTGAGAATCACTACATTTAAAAAACTGCCCACTGAAGCTCCGAGGATTAAAGAAAAAACAATTATGATAGTCAGCGGCATAATAATTCGTTTTTTTTATATAATGTGGTAAAAGTTATGGCGTTGCAGGCTGCTTCACCCATGGAAAAAGCAAGGAAAGGGGCGCAGCCAATGAGAAAGTACCATGATAGCGGCTCAGACGTAAAGGGCTACTTGTTGATTTGTTTGAGATTATATATATTCTTTTCCTTGAGCCTCGTAAGAACATTGAAGATTTGTCGTCATGCGATACGAGACGACGATTATCGTGTAACGAAACAACCCGATGATTGACAGACAGAAAAAATGAAGATTGAAAATTTGAGGCATTAATAATTATTTCCCAGTAGCCAGCCTTTTTCTTAAAATATTTTCTTTGAACTTTGAACTTTGAACTTTGAACCCTAAAATAATACATGCAGGTCTATAAAGAGTTAGCAGAAATAATTCGCAGGGAACAGGTTGCTGAGGATATATACAGGCTCACTGTTAAAGCTCCGGATATAGCCGCTGCCTCCAAACCGGGCCAGTTTGTCATGGTGCGGACTGGAGAGGGGTTGGACCCTTTGTTGCGCAGGCCTTTTTCCGTTCACCAGGTGGCTGAAGGAGGCATGGTCCAGATATTATTTAAAGTCATCGGTAAGGGGACGCAGGCACTTGCTAACATGGAAGTGGGCCGGAAGTTGGATGTGTTGGGACCCATTGGCCGTGGCTTCACTATCGCTGATGATAGTCAGCATTTTCTTGTTGGGGGTGGCATCGGCATAGCACCTCTTTTTTTTCTAGCCAGGCGCATACTTAAAAAGAGTGAAGCCTTTTCCATACGGGTGCTTCTCGGCGCCAGAACGAAGGATGAAATTGCTGCCCTGGCAGATGACTTCAAGGGTATGGGGCTTGTGGTTGATACAATCACAGAGGATGGCAGTCTTGGCAAACAGGGTCTTGTTACTGACCTCATGGCAGATTTGCAACAGGAGAAACCGGTGATGATTTATGGATGTGGACCTTATCCCATGCTGCGGGCAGTGGCAAAAACCTGCCGGGAAAATAGCTGGGGCTGCCAGGTTTCGCTTGAAACTATGATGGCCTGTGGACTTGCAGCCTGTCTCGGTTGTGCGGTTTTGCGGGCTGATATGAAAGGGTACGTTCATGCATGTAAGGACGGCCCGGTATTTGATGCGGATGATGTGGCATGGCTATAGATCAAGCTGATATGAAAGTTTCTATCGGTTCCTTAAGGTTGAGGAATCCGGTGATGACCGCTTCCGGCACCTTCGGATATGGTGAGGAGTTTGGCTCGCTTGTTAACCTGCACCGGCTGGGAGCCATTATTGCCAAGGGCATTTCTCTACTTCCCAGGCAGGGAAATCCCCCCCCAAGAATAGCAGAGACAGCCTGTGGCATGCTTAATGCCATCGGCTTGGAAAATGTCGGACTGGAAAGGTTTTTCTCTGAAAAATTATCATTTTTAAGGGGTATAGATACACCCCTGATTGTAAATATTCTTGGGGACACTATAGAGGATTACCAGCAGCTGGCTAAACGATTGAACGATGAAGAAAAAGTTGCTGCAGTTGAAGTGAACATCTCCTGTCCAAATGTAAAACAGGGCGGGGTTGCATTCGGGACCGACCCTGACATGGCTCATGCTGTGACAAAAGCAGTGTGCCAACATTTCAGCCGTCCGGTCATTGTTAAGCTTTCACCCAATGTAACTGATATAACCCTGGTTGCCCGGGCGGTAGAAGAGGCTGGAGCAGATGGACTGTCTTTGATCAATACTGTGCTGGGCATGGCCATAGACATTGAGTCATGCAGGCCAAAACTTGCCAATACTTTCGGCGGGTTGTCAGGTCCGGCGATCAAGCCTATTGCCTTACGCATGGTCTGGCAGGTTGCAGGGAGCGTCTCCATTCCAATAATTGGAATCGGCGGGATTACTACCCCTGAGGATGCGATTGAATTTTTACTGGCTGGAGCAACAGCTATCCAGGTCGGTACAGCAAATTTTATTAATCCTCAAGCCACTGAAGAAATTATTCAAGGCATAGGGACGTACCTTGAAAAAAACGGGATTGCATCCGTAGAGGATTTGATCGGCAAAGCCCGAAGAGTATAATTTCCCGTCACGGATTCAGGATTTTAATAAAACCGGGTAACTGACAATAATATGAGCAATTTTTCGCAAAAGCTCAGGTATTATTTTCTGATCCTGTTTGACCGGCAGACACCGTTGTACGTCAAATCTATCCTTGCTGTCGGCCTTTTGTATATACTTGTTCCCGTAGATATTATTTCCGATGCCATTCCCCTGTTTGGTTGGCTGGATGACCTGGCAATTGCGTCGTTTATTGTTGCCCTGGCATTAAAGCTGGTTCCGAAAGAGGTGATGGACAGAGTGAAGAAAAAGATATCCGGTGTCAAATGATAATTCAACAGCAAGTATGTGTGCCGGCAGGCATGGACCACAAAAAAGAACTGCTGCATGCTGTCTATGGTGTTTATTCCGGCTGGGTTGAGCGTTTCCCACTAGCGTGTCAAAAAGGCTGTGCTTTCTGCTGCACCCAGAGTGTTACTATGACAAGCCTGGAAGGCGAGGAAGTTCTTGGTTTTGTCAAAAGAAAAGGCATGGAAAAATGGCTGATAGAAAAGCTGGGCAAAACCACTGCAGCGAAAAGCAAGGCAGTAATAACGACAAACCAGTATGCCAGGGCCTGCCTTGAACACCAGAAAGTTGACGAGGATGCACTGGGAGGCTGGAATTTTACCCCTTGTATTTTTTTAAGGGAAAAGATTTGTTCCATTTATGAAGTTCGTCCTTTTGGCTGCAGAAGCTTTGGCTCACTTATGCGGTGTTCAGATAACAGCGGGGCAGAGATAGCCCCGATACATCTCACCGTGAATACAGTTTTTACCCAGATTGTTGAACATTTTGTCAGCGATGGCGGATACTGGGGTAATATGGCAGATATTTTAGAAAATCTGATTGAAAATCAAGCCTCTGGCTCTACCAGGAGCCTGCTGCCTGCCCAACCGATACCCGGATTTCTTCTTGAGCCATATGAGGTGAAACTGATACATGTTCTGTTAAAGCAGCTCTATGAACAATCTGTCGAAAAACAGACTTTTGGTGATCTGATTGACAACTTCATGCCGATATAATAGGGTGTTCTACTTCTTTTTGTTGCCGTACAGGTGGTTTTAGTGGAAAAATTTTAAGGAGATAATTTGTTGACCGCACCCCTTGCTTCCCCTGCCGGAGTTTGTGTTTCAGTTGCCTGTGAAATGGTCGACCAGGCTGTTGATATTGCCAAACACTCTGAGCGCCATGCAGATGTCATAGAGATCCGCCTGGATAGTCTGTCCCATCCGGAATTTGAGCCTTTTACGCAGAATCTGACTAAGCCTCTCCTGTTTACCAATCGACCGTCCTGGGAGGGGGGAGCATTTAAGGGTTCAGAAGGGGAACGGGTGGCATTGCTTTTGAAAGCGATTCAAAACGATTGCGCCCTGGTGGATCTTGAACTAAAAACAGCCCATGAATTAAGAGCTGAATTGCTGGATGCCTTATTAAAGCATCCACAAACCGGCCTGATCATTTCATGGCATGATTTTTCAGGCACTCCATCCAGAGAGGAACTGGGTGATATTTTACAGCAGCAGATTGAATCCGGGGCACACGTGGGAAAAATTGTCACCATGGCCAACAACTACAAAGATGTACTCCGGGTACTAAATCTTCAGGCCATAGCTACAGAAAATAATTTTCCTCTTATTGCTTTT
>JAUXHH010000072.1 GCA_030621655.1 Desulfobacterales bacterium | reverse complement strand
CTCAACCTTGGAAACCTTTCGGACAATCAGGAAGATGATAATCATCACTGCCGGTCCTGAACAGAATGCCCCGGCCAGGAAACGCGGTGCCAGGATTGAGGCGTTCCAGAAAGGCCTGGCTGAAAGGCCGTTAAACAGGAAGGCTGTTACGGTATGGATACTTATAGCCCAGGGAATGGAAAGGATTATGAGCGGCTTAATGATCTGCAGACTGTATTCCCGGTTATGGGCCATCTGGTAGAGTGCATAAAAGGAGATAAAGAGATTGATTGCCAGGTAGCCGTTCAGCACAATGATATCCCAGGCCAGCAGGGAAGCGGGAAAGTTCATTTTGCCGATAAAGGGGATAACATGCCACAAACGGTCAACCCTGCCCATATCAATGACCACAAACATGATGCACATGCTAATGGCGGCTACGGCCATCAGTTCACCAAAAAGAACAATCTCCTTGATCGGTTTGAAGTTGTAGATATAGGCCGGCACAACCAGGAGCACTCCGGCTGCTGCCAAGCCTACAAGAAAGGTAAAGTTTGAAATATAAAAACCCCAGGAGACCTGATCACGCATGGCGCTGACAATAAGTCCTTTCTGGAGCTGGTTGCCGTAAGCGATGGCGCCGATAAAAATTAACAGTCCTAAAAAGCCCACCCAGGCATAGTAATATTTATTGCCTACGGTTATCTGCTTGAGAACGATAAAGAAATTTTTGATTGGATACATATTCAACAGCCCTCCACTAGCCGTTAATCAGGTAGCGAAAAAGTAATAAAATTTCGGTGAGGTGTTCAAATCTTCTTTCAGGCGGAAGACCCGCTTGTTCTCAATGAGATAACGTATCTCACTCTTTGGATCCAGGAGGTTGCCGAATTTTCTGGCACCCACCGGGCAGATTTCAACACAGGCTGGGTACTTTCCTGGATTGTCACGCACTCTCTGGATGCAGAAGGTGCATTTTTCAACCACCCCTTTATAGCGAGGTCTGTTGCCGAGATAATGGGTCTTCGGGTTTAACTCTTCCTTGGGAATCTGCGGCTCTCCCCAGTTGAAGCGCCTGGCACCGTAAGGACAGGCAGCCATACAGAAGCGGCAGCCGATGCACCAGTTATAATCAATTACCACAATGCCGTCCGGCTCTTTCCAGGTTGCCTTGGTGGGGCAGACCTTGACACAGGGAGGGTTTTCACACTGCTGGCATTGGACCGGCATATAGAAATGACCATCTTCCGGTACCTCTTCAGGGTTGTAATACTTGTCGGCTTCTTCGAGATCACTCACCCATTTATGGCCTTTTTCAAATTCGAGCACCGAAATATAATGGATTTGCGGGTCCCTTGACTGGTTGTTTTCTCGGACGCAGGCATAAACACAGCGCCGGCAGCCGATACAGCGGGACAGATCAAGCCCGTAGCCAAAGAGTGTATCGGGCAGCGCACCGGTTGTTTTGATGTTAAAAGAGGTCTTGTACTTTTTGGCATATTCTTTTTCCATGCGCTTGATAACTTCCGCCATTTCCGCCTTACTCATCTCCTGGAAATGTTTCTGGAAAAAAGATTGCCAGATCGAGGCATCTGAAGTTCCGACAGGGATTGCCAGGGTCGCAGCGCCAGCTGCTGTGCCCTTGAGGAAATTTCTGCGGGTTATGGGTTTTGGCTGACTTTTGCTGCTCGTTTTTTTCTTCATAGATGCATCCAATACTATGCTGTTTATGCTGTTTTGTTATAGTAGCCCGGTGTTGACCGCCACGAATCTTATTGTATATTTCCCAGAGGGTTTCTGGGAATTTCTTCATCCGAAAGTTTCTTGTATTTTATTTCCAAAGGATTATTCGGTGGCGGCAGAGGTTTTATTGCTTTGAATTTAGGGCTGTGAGGGTTATGGCAGTGCACGCACAGTCTATACTGTTTCCTGCCGTTCCACTCACCGGTTCGCTTGCCATGGATGCCGGCCTTCCAGTCCCTGAAAATTGTGCCGTGGCACTGGCCGCAGAGGTTGTAGGATTCCTCAAAGGAGACCAGGTCACCGTTGGCTAATCGCAGTACATCCCTGTCATCAGGGTTATGACAGTCAAGACACCATCTTTGATCACTGGCATGGTTGAACATCTCAGAAATTTCAACATGCTCATCTTCCAATTCTCTTCGTTCCGGATTGACGTCCATATCCTCATGGCAGTCGGAGCAGGGGAAAATACCTTCTGAAAAGGGTGGTGGCGGCACAAAGTATTTGGGGGTGTCATAGTTCTTAGGAATTTCAGAAGTTTTGGGCTTCTCGGCTTTATGCGATTCACTGCTTAAGGCCTGGGTACTTAGGGTCAGAAAAGATACCGCCAAGGCAACAGCGACTAATGTTATAAATTTAGTGTGACTGCTCATACGTTATTCTCCATGCTGAAAACAAAAGCTTGTTGATCCATGAACAATTAAATTACTGAGCCGGATGCAAAATTGGCTGATATATTTCGGTAGATTTGATCCAGTTTTAGTAGCAAAGTGATTCTTTTGTAAAGCCAATAATTGGTTACTTCTGTTCATAGGATTTTGACAGCAGGAAGACGACAATGCTGAGACCTATAAAAAGCAGGAAAAGATAAGCGGAGAAATTTCTTCTATATGCCAGTTTATTAAAAGAATCGTCTATTTTGCTCTCAATTATTTCAAGTTTTTGGGTGTAATCGCTGGACTTTACGCGTACCGCTTCAACATCAATAGAATGAAAAAGGGCGCGGAATTCTAAATGGGTCCGGAAAAAGGATTTTTCCTGGTCATCCACATTAATGCCCAGCATTTGCAGGTGGGCGAGACTTTCTTCAACACTGCTTAATTTATTTTCAACAATAAACAAAGCTTGTTTCATTTCTTTGGCTCGCTCGTAGGTATGGCACTGTGAGCAAAGCTGCTCATTGATTATATCCATATTTGCTTGCTGGATATTGTGCGAACCGTGACAGGTAACACAGCTTGGTCCCTCAGCAGCGTCGCAAAAGGTTTTACCGTGACCGCTTTTCAGATAGTTGTCCAGGATGGCAATGTGGCAGGAGCCGCAAAATTCAGGAATGTCACTATCCTGGGGTGAGCCTTTAAAGCCTCGCTGGTGCATCATGGACATACTGGCATCTTCAGGAGCACCACCATGGCAGTCGTGGCATGATATATTGTTCTTAGCATGCCAGCTGTCTTTCCACTGCCTGGTGATCTCATGCATTTCAGGTCCCATGTCATCCGAGGTGTGGCACTGGATGCAGGCGCTGGTCTCCCCTTTAGCAATGGACCAGGGTGACAGCATGAACTCTTTTTCAAAAGTTTCACGGTAGCCGGCCTGGGAAAAATCTGTTGAAAACAGGACAATTAGAATGACGATTTGCAGCAGCAGATATCTCTTCATTAATACATCCCCCAGACAGTAAATATTCCCCAGAGTGTCAAAGCAATCAATGCCGCACTGAGAAGAATAGGTCTTTTGAGTATATTTCTCTCCCCTTCTTTGGCGTCAAAAAAAGGCCAGAGCAGCAGGATTGCAGAGAAGATAACCACCAGACTGATACCCATGATGTCATTGGGTATGATTTTAATCAGCTGATATGGCGCCAGGAAATACCAGGCCGGCCTGATGGATTCAGGGGTCATCAGGGGGTTTGCCGGTATATTGGTTTCCGGTGGCAGGAAAAGATTTGGCATGAACGTCAGGATAAAAAAGACTATGGCAAAATAGATCATTACCATGAACAGACGTTTTAAGGAAAAGTGGGGAAAGCATGGTCGGCCTTCCGGATGATTCTCCCGTTTGAATTCAGTGCTGGAAGTTTTGCTGCTTTCAGGTTCGAGGGAAGGAGAGGTGGAAATGCCCTGGCGCCGGATCAACAGGACATGCAGCCCGATAAGAACGCTGATGATCACCGGCAGTATGACAACATGAAAGGAAAAGTACCTGGAAAGCGTAATTCCCGTGACAAATTCTCCACCGCGCATATACGAGGAAATCCCTTCGCCGATAACCGGCAGGAAGGCAGGAATTGTCGAGGTGACGGTGGTCTGCCAGAATCCTGTCTGGTGCCAGGGCAATAGTTGTCCGGTAATACTTGTCAGGAGCACCAGAAAGAACATGATACAGCCGGAAATCCAGGTGACCTCTCTGGGCCTTTTATAGCTGACCCGTAGAAAAACATGGATCAGGTGGATGATGATCACACCGATTATAATATTGGAACCGATATTATGTATGAGGCGGAAGAGCCAGCCGTAGGGAATATCATTGGTGATGGTTTGAACGCTTTGGAAAGCATGATCAGGGTGGGGCAGATAATAAAGGAGCAGCATGATGCCGGTGATGACCTGGACAATAAAGGCGATCAGGGCAACAAAGCCTAAGGTGTTTAGGAAATTGGCTCCCTTGGGTGTCTTGTATGACCGTAAATGCCTATTGATCAGTTCTTCGAGACCCAACCTAACTTCTACCCAGTGCTTAATTTTTCCCCACATTATATGACCCCGTGATGAATTATCAAAATAAAAGCATTTTTGTTAGCCAATGGTTATCTGCTTTGAACTGATTTTAAGCGGATATCTAGGCAAAGGTTTTGTGGCAGGACCGGCGAGCACCTTGCCCTCCAGGTCGAATTCCGCTGCATGACATGGACAGACCATTTTATTATTAAAACTGTCATAGCCGACCAGGCAGCCCAGATGGGTACATACCCTTGAGAGGGCAATGAAACCGCTGCCCCGCCGGTTGATTATAACCAGGGGAACGCCGTTATAGAGTATCTCTTTGGCTGTGCCGGGCGGGATTTGGTCTTTGTCGAGGGTTACCTGAGCATCTTGAGCATTGTTCTTTGGCGGGATGAGAAACTTTGAAGCAGGGTACACAAAAGATATCAGGGTAGCTGTACCGAGGAAAGCAAGAGATGATTTCAGTAATTGCCGTCTTTCCATATTTACTCCCCCTTGGAGCTGTTATGTGTTTGAA
Source organism: Desulfobacterales bacterium (assembly GCA_030621655.1). Lineage (GTDB taxonomy): Bacteria > Desulfobacterota > Desulfobulbia > Desulfobulbales > BM004 > BM004. The sequence continues at coordinate 2,742 of JAUXHH010000072.1, read as the reverse complement.
GATTTATGGCTTTGTAAAAAGCCGCTCTACTGCGTCGTAGCAGGTTCACGAAATGCTCAACATACTAAAGTATGCCTGCGCTTTCGTGACACAACTACTCCTCGGAGTCTGACGCTTACCTGTATATCAACTTTTTACTTTGCCATCTCAAAACGGTACGACAGACTTTTTGCGAGTTGTCAAGATTTGTGCTCATCCAATTCCTTGGCAGAATTATCTGTTCATTCAAGTTGTTATTTGTACTCGAATGACGGTGTTACCTTATTGATGATCCAGAAAAGTACAAACGGCGTTGCCGCAACAGTCAAAGCACCAAAGAGGCCTTCCTTAAATGTTTCCAGACTATGTGGAATTATCGGCATGTGGTAATGCATGTACCCGGCAAATGACAGGGAGAAGGCCTGGCCGCCTATGACGACATTCCAACGCATCATGAACACGCCGAAAAGTACGAGAACGAGGGCCACGAAAACCCGCTTTATTGTAAGACGCGGCATCAGCAGAAGTATAAATGGTACCAGGTTGCCAAGGGTGTACTGCAGGACAAAAATATTCATAAAGTCTTTGCCATACATGACAGAGCGCAGGATGTCCCAGGACTTCATGGCTGTGTAGCCCCTGAAAATAAGATCCAGCAGTTCAAGGGTGATGGCTGCAATCAGAAAACCGAGGAGATAGCGCGAGGTCTTGGTGATGACATCGAGTTCGGCGCCGGCAATGACATGTACCGACTTGTCGCCTTTACCTTTGGCAATGATGGTGCCCCACTTCTTCCATTCCATGATGATGATATAGGTGAGCATACAGAGAGCGATACCGGAGACAATTGCTGACATGATAAAGATGACCGGCATGAGTGGTGACATCCAGAGGGCATTGGCCTTGACAGAGCCGAAGATAAATCCCGCATAGCCATGCAGGAAGCAGGCAACCGGGATACCGATGGCGGCCAGGATTTTGACGGCCTTTTTGTCCTTGGCAATGGCCTTGTCACTGGTGTCAAAGGCGCCAAGGGTAAGAACAATATAGAGGTAATACATGAAACGGTCTTTAATCCCTTCTCTGCCTTTTAAGGCAATAACCTGCTCTACGAAGTATTGACGGTAGACAAACCAGATTTCGCTCAAAACAATGACCGCATAGGTTGAAAACACGATACCAAAGGCGGCAATGGCCGAGGTGAAATGCGGGGTAAACATGACATTCATGCCCCTGAAAGGCTGCTGCAGATGCAGCTGCAGCGGCATCATGGCAACCGGCAGCAGGGCAAGGGAAAAGACAAGTGAAAACCGTGCCATATTTTTCAGATCCTGCTGGCCGAATACATGATAGAGGGAGGAGAGAACGAAGGCCCCTGCCACCAGACCGGTCATATAGGGATACATAACGATCTGGATACTCCAGTAAATGAACTCGTTGGGATACGTAAAGAGTTCCTTGGATGTCCATTCAAGACCGTGGACGCCCAGGTGTTCGGCTCCTTGGGCCACTATAGCTTCTACCGACATTCGTTTACCTCACATTGGTATCCAGGCCGATATAGTAGACCTGGGGTTTGGTGCCGTATTCATCTTTCAAAACAGCAACACGCTCATTCATGATTATTTTGGTTACCGGATCGTTTGGATCCTTCAGGTTGCCGATCTGCCGGGCTTCAAAAGGGCAGTTTTGCACGCAGGCGGTCTTCATGCCTTTCGTTATTCGGTGGTAGCAGAAGGTGCATTTTTCCGCAACTTTATGAACCGGGTGGAAAAAACGCATACCATAAGGACATGCCATGATGCAGTAGCCGCAGCCGATACACCAGGTTCTGTCAACCAGGACGACGCCGTCACGGGTCTGGTATGTTGCACCGACCGGACAGACCTGCACGCAGGCCGGTTTTTTGCACTGATTGCAGAGCTTGGGCACAAAAAATCCCTTGGTAATCTGATCAGCAGGGATGTCATTTCCGCGTATCTTTGTATCCGTGTAGCCGTCCCTGCCCCCGGATGGCGATTCGATATGCGACTGGCCGTTTTTCATGAGCACATAACGTTCCACCCATGTCCTGGTAATTGGCAGGTCATACGGGATTTCATTCTCATTTTTACAGGCCTTGACGCAGAGACCGCATCCCACGCATTTATGGGTGTCTACCAGGAAGACCCAACGGACATTTGAATCGCCCACTGAAGCCTTGACCTGGGCCGGGCTCAGCATTTTAAAGGCTGAAAGGGGCAGCGCCGAAGCCAGGGTGGCTTTGAAAGTATTTTTTAATAAATCTCGACGGGAACAACTCATTACATATTCTCCAAATCGGGGTTATGCGGATTATGGCAATCAACGCAATTTTCACCGGGATTATGATCTTGGGGGTCAATACCAGGAAGCTCGGAACGCTGGCTGGTGGGGTAGGGCAGATAGGTATGGCACCTGAGGCATTGAGCCCTGCTGGTATCTATTGCCAAGGCTTCCGGGTTGTCGGGATGATCGATGGCAGGCCCGTGGCAGTTTTCACATTGTATGATCGCATGGGGTGATTCGAGAATGGATTCTACGTTTTCTTCATGACACTCCTGGCAGTATTCCCTGCCGCGGTATTTTACCTTGAAATCCTTCCATTCATCAACATTTGAAAGGCGGTGGAAGTTGTAGGTGAAGCCGTCACCGTGTACCCCGAAATCGTCGGGAACAATAAAGTGCCTTACTATTAAGAGCAAAGCAATTCCTGCGATGACTACCCACAGAGGTCGTAAAACA
>JAUXHH010000225.1 GCA_030621655.1 Desulfobacterales bacterium | reverse complement strand
TCAAACATCCAGGCCACGCATCCGTTTTCGCCAAGACTGCCGCCGTTTTTGCCGAAAATGGCGCGAATATCGGCCACCGTCCGGTTTTTATTGTCGGTCAGGGATTCAACCAGCACGGCCGCACCGCCGGGGCCATAACCTTCGTAAATGCTTTCTTCATAATTGACCCCTTCAAGTTCACCGGTCCCTTTTTTGATGGCCCGTTCGATGTTATCCTTGGGCATATTTTCACTTTTTCCCGCGGCAATCGCCGATCTCAGCCTGGGATTGGACTCCAGATCTCCTCCTCCCATACGGGCTGCTACTGTAATTTCTTTGATAAGCTTGGTAAAAATCTTGCCCCTTTTGGCATCGAGTGCACCTTTTTTTCTTTTAATGGTGCTCCACTTAGAATGTCCCGACACGTCTTCTTCCTCCTTGTTCTATTTAATTGAAAATTGCAGTTCGTATGACGATAATTTTGTATACTGATAATCTTCAATTTTCAATCTTCATTCTTCAATTTCAAAAATCCTATTCCCAGGACAAAAACCTCAGGGCTTTCACTCCTTGAACTTTTGGGTTTAACGATCTTAACCGTTTTAAAACTCTTTCGCACTGAATCTACAAATTCCTTGAAATCTTCTCCTTCAAAAACTTTCACATAGAAATTTCCATCCTTTCTCAGCAGGCTTGCAGCAAGTTCAAGAACACGCCGCGCCAGGGTTAGAGACTGCTGCTGATCCACCCACTTGTTTCCAGATGTTCGGGGGGCCATATCACTCAGAACTACGCTGAAAGTCTCTCTTATTCCCTGCATTTTCCCGACAATATCATCTGACATTATATCATCGCAGAACCACATAATCTCTGCGGCCTTGGCAATACTTGTTTTTTTAGCATCCTGCAGGTCGACACCAACAACAAGCCCCTGGGGTCCCACAACTCTGGCGGCATAGATAGACCAGCTGCCGGGATAGCAGCCAAAATCCAAAACAGTATCCCCGCTCTTTATAAACCGATGTTTTTTTTGTGCCTCTTCCAGTTTATAGACAGACCTGGCAGGATAGTTTTCCTTCTTTGCCTTTTTAAAATAATAGTCTTGAACTTTGCGCACTCTTTATCCATTTTACCTAGTGTCAAGGGCCCTTGAGGCTTTAGCAGTCCAGAGCCGCATATTATTATCGAATTATCCTCAACAAATTTTAGAAATTCCCGTAATTTTAAATACTACAATGGGGTTCGGCAAAAAATCAAATTATTTATGTGATCTCAGATAGCTTTTCACCCAGACAAGCGCCTGTTCTCTATTCTGCACCTCCCCTTCCACCTGTTCATCTTCAAGATTGTCGAAAATTTTTCTGAATTCAGGTCCTGGTTGAAGCCCGAAAATTTCTATCAGATCATTTCCTGTCAGCAACCGTTTTGCAAGTACCGGCTTGATTGTCTGGCGATAAGCAGCTTCCACCTCATGATACAGGCTGGCTATTTCTTCTTCCATCCTGGGCGGTTTCCCGGTTCCCCGTCCTGCCAGGCTATCTGCCATCGCCAGGATGAAAAGGCCATGAAAATCTTCTCCCACTGCTTTTATGAGACGCAAATAGGCCTTTGGAGTCAATCCTGTCTTTTTTCTGGCATTATTGAGATGAAAAGGCCACATGTGAACAGAAATAAATTGTGACACAAAACTCCTGTCATCCCTGCCCCATTTTAGACGGTCAGCAATAATATCAAAAATCCTGGCGCCCTCCTTGTCATGATTGTAGAAGGTAATTCGACCTCCCCGATCCTCACGAATCATATGGGTTTTCGGTTTACCCAGATCATGAAACAGCGCAGCCCATTTCAGGAGTGTTTTTCTTCTGCTCCCCTGCAGGTACTCGAGCAGAGATCGGCCATAACCGGGAAAATATTTTTCCGGTTCTTTTTGTACATTTTCCATATGCTGGAGGGCGGCAATACCATGTTCAAAGACATCCAGATGGTGACTTGACGGCTGGGCTACACCCACCCCCTGATACAATTCCGGCACCAATTCCTGTAGCACACCATACTCATGCATAGCCTTAATAGTCTTAATGGAATCAACTGACGCCATTATCGTGTCAAGTTCATAGGCAATCCGTTCTTCAGCCACCAAGTAGAGGAGATGACAATATTCCTCGATCTGTCTTTCTGTAGTTGGCTCAATGGTAAAACCGAATGTTGCCATAAACCTGAAAGCCCGGAGCAGTCGAAGCGGATCACTCATGAAGACGGCGGAAGAAGTGGAGCGAATAATCTTATTTTGCAGGTCCCTTTGCCCCCCGGCAGGATCGAGAATCTCCAGGATTTCAGCAGAATCCCACGCAGTTAAAACTTGAGCAGGAAAAGGAACTGCCAGGCTGTTGATAGTAAAATCCCTTTTAGAAAGATCCTCTTCAATGGTTACCGCGCCTTCACGAAACGATGAAAAATCGATACAAACTTCCTGCCATACCACCCTGGCTACATCCTCTTCCTCATCCATGGGGACAAAGGTGCCTCCCAGTTTCTGAGCCAATGCAGTTGCCCATCCAAAACCATCCTGAGGAACCGTTACATCCAGATCCTTTGAATCGCGACCCATCAACCAGTCCCGTATTGTACCGCCGGCAATATAGCAGGAAGATGATCTTTCCCGTATAAGCTCTGCCAGAGCCTGCACTATCTGCTCAGGGTACTGCTCCAGTAATTTCAAAGGATTTATTTTCATAGCACAGTATTTATTTAAAATAATCTAACATATAACAAAGCAAACTTGCCGGAAGTGATTTAATTGTTATATTGCTTTTATCCGACGTAGTTAGTCAACATTTTTCGAAAATCAAAATAACCTATTGATACTTGTAATGGGAACACTGACACAAAAAACAATCAGGATTGGAAATGTTACCGTTGGTCTGCTTGGTTTGGATATTGCGCTCGTTGAATTGTCCGGCAAAGATATTTCTGAAGACGAAGCTGTAAATTACTTATATGAGCAGGTAAGCAAAAAAAACTATATCCCGAAGCAGGCAGTAGAGCCTTATAAAGAAGCCCTGCTTAGAGAATACAGACGTTATCATAAGCTGGACAGTTCAGAAGAACAGGGTATTTCAATCCGGGTCCTGGGACGGCCATGTGTCGTTTGCAACAAGTTAAAATTAACGCTCATTGACATTCTGCAGGAAAAGAATGTGGCTGCAGATATTGAAGACATTCAGGATCTTGACGAAATATGGCGTTACGGAGTGATAAAGACACCGGCACTCATCATAAATGGCGAGGTCAAAAGCGCCGGTATCCAACCCCCACGGGTCCAGCTTGAAAAATGGATAGAAGAAGCAATAAAAGATTAGTTGTCAGTTATCAGAAGTCATGGTTCAGTAAACAGTCTTTTTGTTTTTTCTGCCGACTGCTAACTGTAAACTGCCGACTTTATTTTTACTTATCCTTTAACCTTTAACCTTGAGCCTTTTATCATGAACCCAAGC
>JAUXHH010000213.1 GCA_030621655.1 Desulfobacterales bacterium | reverse complement strand
TGACAAGTACAACCTGCAGACCCTTCAGCCCAGATATCCGGAAGGATACGCTGACCCGGAAAAGGAACCATTATTACCCCAGGAATATGCCGAGATCATGGGGAGGGCGATACCCATTTCCCCTTCCGAATCCAAAATGCCGGACAGTCTTGCATATACTGTTGTTGGCCCTATTACTGCCGAAGAAATCAAGTGGCTTGAGTAAAATAGCGCACCCCCTCATTTTTTATCCTTTGATATCTGCAGTTAAAGCTGCAAAAAAATGATTGATCTTCATCAGTTATCATGGCATAAAAACACAATTGATTCACCAGTGTTCATGCACTTAATTAGTTTACACTGTCATCATCAATCAAAAGAAAATTTCTGCAGGGGAAAAACATCGTGACATCACTGAATCTGGCAAAACTACATCCAAAAGCCGCTGAAAGGATACAACCGTTTTTTGAACAAATCCTTTCCGGACATCAGGCAAAGATACATTCCCTTGTTGTCACCGGCTCTGCGCTTACTGAAGATTTTGACAGCAAAAAATCTGATGTTAATTCACTCATCGTTTTAAAAGACATGGATCTGAAGTTTTTAGAGGCGATTGCGCCGCTTGGTAAAAAATACGGCAAGCAGAAGGTTGCCGCTCCACTTATCATGACACCTGAATACATTACCGGGTCACTTGATGTTTTTCCCATCGAGTTTTTGAACTTCAAACTCATTCATCACACTGCTTTTGGAGAGGAGATTCTTGACAATATAGAGATACATTCCCGGGATCTCAGGCACCAATGCGAGTGGGAGATTAAAACCAAGCTGATCGGCTTGCGGCAGGGATATCTTGGAGCGCAAGCAGACCGTCGGTTGTTGTCTGAAAACTTCGGCTCCATAATAACCGGCGCCATTCCTCTCTTTCGGGGAATTGTCTTTTTACTGCAGAACCAAACACCAATCCAGCAAAGTGCTGTTATTCAAGCCCTTTCAGATGCAGTGGCCATTGACACCAGTGTTTTTTCTACTGCCCTGCAGGTGAAACAGAAGAAAATCAAGCCATCTGTCGATGAGTTTAATGAAATATTTGAAAACTACTATGCAGCTCTTGAAAAACTGGGAAGAATAGTTGATGAAATTACGGTTTAAATTTTTTATCCTGCTGCTCCTTATACTGGTTTCTTTTGCCCCCGCCATTTCTGCGGCGGACAAGGTTCCTCCGCAACCTCCCAACTATGTGGTTGATCTGGCCGGTATTATTGACAGCAATGCAGAAGCCTCTCTCAACTCATATCTCAAAGAACTGGAGCTTAAAACCTCTGCCCAGATAATTGTGCTCACCATTACATCACTGGATGGTGAATCCATTGAAGATTTTTCCATCAATCTTGCCCATGACCAATGGAAACTCGGCCAGGAGGGCAAGGACAACGGCCTGCTGCTGCTGGTTGCCACCCAGGACAGGAAATACAGGTTTGAGGTTGGTTATGGCCTGGAGGGGATACTGCCGGACAGTCTGGTCGGCTCCATCGGACGGCAATATCTGGTTCCCTATTTTAAAAAGGGGGACTTCTCCACCGGTATCCTCACTTCGACCCTTGCGGTCATCAATATCATAGCAACTGATGCCAACGTTACGCTGGGCGATCTTCCCAGGATGGAAGTCCGCCGGGATTACGGAAATGTGGAGGCGAAAGAGCTTTCACCCATGGGCAAACTCTTTTCCTTGCTCTTTATTGTTGCCATGATTTATTTCTTTATCAAGCATCCGCGGTTGGCATTTTTTCTTCTCATGATGAGTATGATGGGCGGAGGAAGGAGAAGCGGCTGGAGCGGTGGCGGTGGTTTTGGCGGCGGCGGTGGCGGCGGTTTTGGTGGTGGTGGCGCTTCGGGCGGCTGGTAATTATTGTCACAATAGTTGTTACGAGTTCATCAAAATAATTCTGAATTGTTTTTTTAATGGAGGTTCATTCGATGTCAAAAGGACTCAAAACTGTACTTATCGTTGCAGGAATACTTCTTCTTTTAGTCTTTGTTGGATTCAGGTGGTATATAGGCGGCTACAACCGGGTTGTGGCCATGGATGAAAACGTCACAGGAAGTTGGGCCGAGGTTGAAAATCAACTGAAGAGAAGATACGATCTCATTCCCAACCTGATAGAAACGGTCAAAGGGTATGCATCCCACGAAAAGGACCTCTTTCAATATATTGCCGATGCGCGGACCAAATATTTCAGCGCCGGGACCGTCAAAGATAAAATTGCATCCTCCAATCAGCTGGAAGGCGCTCTTTCCAGACTCCTTTTGCTGCGCGAACAATATCCGCAGCTGAAAGCCAATGAATCCTTCCTGAAACTGCAGGACAGTTTGGAAGGAACCGAGAACAGGATAGCCGTCGCCCGCAAGAGATACAACAATTCGGTGCAGCTCCTCAACACCTTTATCAGGACGTTTTTCGGGCGAATTTTTGCGGGCTTTGCCGGAGTAACCAATGCCGAATATTTCGAGGTGCCGGAGACAGAACAGGCTGTTCCCCAGGTTCGCTTTTAGGATTCAACCTCCTTAAAACGGAAATTTCTTCACTCTTCGATCTACAGAGTTCTGTCAATAATTACGTATGGATGTCCCCTGAATTGCAGAATTTGGATATGGCGCGCGGTTACTATCTCTACCCAGTTGGTGGCATTGTGATCTATGGCCTCGTTGTCCTGGAACAAATTTTGCGGATGCGGAAACCAGAAAAATGAGCAGTGGTAACAAGGAGAAAGGATTACCCATAGCCGAGGCGATAACTATAAAAGTTGTCTGCTATTCAGGTTATCGGGCTGAAGAGTCTCCGGTCCGCTTTTACCTGGGCGAAAGGAAGATCGAGGTGGAAGCAATCATTGACAGGTGGCTTGCTCCGGATCATCGCTATTTCAAAGTGAGGGGGGATGATAAGGCCCTGTATATTATTCGTCATGATACCGTGACAGATACCTGGGAACTCACCATGTTTGACATGACCGGGACCTAGATTTTCACAATTTCCACAATTCCGGGGGCACATACTCAAATGTCAGCATGACCCCAGTCACTATTACAGGCGGTCAGGGAATGGCTCTATTAGGGTGCTCAGTAACAACTATAATGCCCCCAACAATCTCCGCTGAAGAAGTGTCTGCATATCACGCCGACCATCAACAACAAGGTATACATAAACATTTTCACCTTCTACTCTATAAATAATGCGATAAGGTTTGAAAAAAATCTCACGATAATCACGAATCCCCAGAGCTATAAGTTCTTTTGGGTAGACACCCCGCTCCGGATGCTCGCTCAAGCTGGTGAATTTTTCCTCGATCTGTTGAAGGACATATTCTGCCTTTGCAGGCGAGTCATGTTGAGAAATAAATGTATAGAGGTCATTAAGATCGTTGGCAGCGTCTTCTGTGAGTAGGACGGTAAAAGCCATTACTGCCCTTTCCTTTTTCGAATACGCTTTACAGCATCAGCGGCAGAAATTGTTTTACCTTCCTCAACCTGTCGATTGCCAAGAGCCAGTATCTTGAGCAAGGCCAGGGTCTCCTGGGTCTGCTCGTAATTCTCAATACCCTGAATGACGACTTTGGCCTCACCATTCTGGGTAATGATCATCGGCTCGCCTTTGTCTCGCAGGTTTCGAATTATTTTTGCTGCATTGGCCTTTAAATAACTGATAGGCT
>JAUXHH010000113.1 GCA_030621655.1 Desulfobacterales bacterium | reverse complement strand
CTCTTGACATAGAGGGCGCCACTGCCCTTGGGACCATGAAGCTTGTGTGCTGCAATAGATAAATAATCGACTGGCAGAGTTTCAAGATCAAGAGGTTCCTTGCCTACCAGCTGCACCGCATCACAAAGGAAAAGAACTTTTTTCTCCTGGCATAATGCACCTATATCTTCAAGCGGCCAGACAACCCCGCTTTCATTATTAGCCCCCATGAGGGTTACAAGCGCGGTATCTGTCCGAATGCTTGCAGCCAATTGTTGCAGGTCCAGGCCTCCATCGCTGCTTACAGGCAGCAATTCTATGGTATAGCCGAATCTCTGCTGGAGAAACTCAAGAGGTTTTAAAATCGAAGGGTGCTCAACTACAGATGTGATGATATGTTTTTTATCAGGAAAGGCAGTAATTGCACTCCAAATCGCAGTATTGTTTGCCTCGGTCCCGCCGCTGGTAAAAAATAGCCTCTTCGATGCACAGTTAAGCAGGAATGCCACCTGATCTCTGGCATTATTAATTCCTGCAAGAGCCTGTTCCCCGAACCTGTGCCCACTTGATGGGTTACCGAAATACTCGTCGAGATAGGGAAGCATTGCCTCACGCGCACCCGGGTCCAGGGGTGTTGTGGCATTATTATCGAAGTAAATCCTCTCCATATTCCACCTGTTTTCTCCAAAATGCTCTCACGTCAAAACTCGTTAGACTTGGTGCCAAACGAGTTGAGAATTCACGGAGCATATTCATTCAAGTAAAATTATAACTCAGACGTTACAGCTTCTATATTTCAAGCATCCTGGCCAAAGCAATCCTGGCCAGTTTTGCAGTATCGGGATCAACTGTAATTTGATTCTTCACTTCCCTGTTTACCAGGCCATCAAGAACCCAGAGAAGATACTTCGGCTTTATCCTGTACATTGTTGAGCACAGACATTGAAACGGCGAAAGAGAGTGAATCTCCTTGTCAGGATTTAAACGGGCAAGCCTGTTCACCAGGTTAATTTCTGTCCCTATGGCCCATTTTGACCCAGGGGGCGAACTGGAAACAGCATTAATAATATTTTCTGTAGAACCATACTGGTCAGACCCTGCAACCACCTCATAGGTGCATTCTGGATGAACAATGATCCTGACCTCAGGATCATTTTCACGCCACATCCTGACATGAGCTGCATTAAATTGCATATGGACTGTACAGTACCCGTTCCATAAAATAACCTTTGACCTGTTTATTGCATCTTCACTGTTACCACCCAGATACTCATCACGATTCCAGAGAATTATCTCTTCAGGCTTTATCCCCAATGCAACAGCGGAATTTCTCCCAAGATGTTCATCAGGGAAAAAGAAAACTTTATCACCTCGTTCAAGGGCCCAGGCCAGAACCCTCTCAGCATTGGAAGAGGTGCAGACCGAGCCTTGCCGCTCTCCAACAAATGCCTTGATTGCAGCGGATGAATTAACATAGGTAACCGGGATAATTCGGTCAGCTCCGGTTACCGCAGCAAGCTCTTTCCAGGCCCAGGCCACCTCATCCAGGGAAGCCATATCTGCCATGGGGCATCCGGCTCTGAGATCAGGCAGAATCACAGCCTGGTTGTCACCTGTCAGGATATCAGCCGATTCAGCCATAAAGTGAACACCGCAAAAGACAATATAAGGTTTGTCATCACAGGCGGCGGCGTGTTTCGCAAGTTTCAGAGAATCGCCGGTCATGTCGGCAAACCGGTAAACAGATTCCTGCTGGTAATGGTGGGAAAGGATCAGGAGTTTCTCGCCCAACTCTTCCTTACGCGCAACTATACGTTCAGCCAAGACATCTTCAGACTGCTCGTCGAATTCCGATCCTATATCAATCTGTTGTGGTTCCACTATGCAGCTCTTTTCTCAAATTATAAAATATCAACAGATCGGTTATTAATGATCTAATTATTGGTAAAATCCTGTGACACTTCTTTACTTGGCCAGTTTAACCCACGCAGCACAAGGTCCCTTGTCGCCCTGTCCCTCGCCAAACTTTACGCCATCCCCCTCAGACAACTCATTCATGGTGGTATCTTTCAATGCATTTTCATGAAAATAAATCTCCTGACCCTGCGGCGTAACGATAAAACCATAGGATTCATAGGGGAAAATGCTTTTCACTACGCCTTCACCACCACTTGTCCCTTTTGCTGCTTCCGGCTGCACCTTGAAAGACTGACGCCTTTTGCGCTGCAGTTCCTTTAACTGCAACCCGAGAGTGTTAAATGCATCCACCAGCATAGGGACAACCTTTTCCCCTTTTCTTTTCACCACAGCCGTATCATTTGGTATTGAAGCTATTAATCGGAGTTCATAACCCCCTTCTTTATGGGAAGATGTGCCTTCAATTGTCACGCGCAAATTTTGAATAAAGCCTGCATGATGCCTGTCAAGCCGCGTCCTCTCTTCATCTATTTTTTCCTGCCACACCTTACGTATCTCCAAGTTACGGGCTTCAACCTGTAGTTCCATCTAGCTCCTCCATAAAATTTTAAGCACTATTTAAATACGCCTTAAACGCACGTTCATTTATTATGCTCTATATAATACCATATATTAGTATGATACCCTAGCATTGTTGACAAATTCTGCCGAAAAAACAGCAGCGGAACATCTAATGTTTCATTCAATTCCAAAGAGCCGGAAACTGAATAAAAATGTAAAAACTTGGCAAGTCAAAAAAAACATAATAAGATATTTTTCTTTTTCCCAATATATTTAAACATAACCACGAAAGGAAATGGATACAACAACATGCTTGTCAAAGACATATTGCATTCCCAAAAAACCTGTATCAGCTATGAATTTTTTCCCCCTAAACTGGAAGCTGACTGGGACATGCTGTTCCAGACAATTTCAGATTTAATCCCTCTTGAGCCTGCCTATGTCAGTGTAACATACGGTGCCGGCGGCTCTACCCGTGATCGCACCCATGAACTTTTGGTTAGAATCCAGGAGGAAACCGACCTTACGGTAGTGTCGCATTTAACCTGTGTCGGTTCCACAAGGGACGACATCCATGCTATTTTGAGCAAATATGCCGAACACGGAATTGAGAATATCCTGGCCTTGCGGGGTGATCTTCCCAAAGGGCAGACCCATTGGGAGCAACCTGAAAACGGCTTTGCCTATGCCGCTGACCTGGTCGCGTATATCAAAAAACATTTTCCGGAAATAGGCGTAGGGGTAGCCGGATTTCCTGAGGGCCATCCCGAAACACCTAACCGTCTCAAAGAGATTGACTACCTCAAGGCAAAGGTTGATGCGGGTGCAGATTATATTGTCTCCCAACTCTTTTTTGAGAATCGCGACTTTTATGATTTCTGCGAACGCTGCACACTGGCACATATTAACGTTCCTGTCATAGCCGGTGTCATGCCTATAACCACCAAGCGCAGTATGGTCCGAATGGCGGAACTTGCCGCCGGGGCTCGAATACCTGCACGGCTCCTGAAGTCTGTAGAACGGGCAGGGAGTGATGAATATGTGGAAAGGGTCGGGGTTCATTGGGCCACTGAGCAAGTTCGAGACCTGATTGATAATAATACACGGGGGATCCATCTTTACACCTTGAACTGCTCCACAGCAACTCTACGGATATATCAATCCCTTGGAATCAGCAGCTCCGCGCAGCTTTCAATGTAAGAAAGATTCCCAACTTATTTTTTTTGAAGCTTCTTGTGTAAAACATGCTGGCATTTATCACCATTTTCTGCACATCTTTTGTCATTGCCCTTTCCGGGGCAATGATGCCAGGACCATTACTTACAGCTACAATCAGTGAGACCTCACGGCAGGGATTCAAAGCCGGACCACTTCTTATTCTAGGGCATGGCATTCTTGAGCTTATTCTGGTTCTTGCCTTAATCCTTGGTCTTGCCCCCCTCATACAAAGACAGGAAGTTTTTATTGTAACAGCCTTTGCCGGGGCTATCATTCTTGTTTGGATGGCGGTGGGTATGCTGCGCACACTCCCTAGCCTTCATATTGATTGGGGGAAAAAATCTGCCGGGTCCAATCATTTAATCCTGTCCGGCATTTTGTTGAGTATTGCTAATCCCTATTGGACTATCTGGTGGGCATCCATTGGCTTAGGGTATATACTTTACAGCCAAAAGTTCGGCATCCTAGGTGTTTTTGTTTTTTTCCTGGGTCATATCATGGCAGACCTTACATGGTATGCTATTGTCTCCCTGGCTGTTGACAGGGGGCGCCACTTCTTAACTGACAGACTTTACAGGGGCGTTATAAAGATATGCGCATCTTTTCTGATTGTCTTTGCCTGTTATTTTGCCTATGCCGGCTTTCAAAAAATATTTGCATGATTACTTATCCAGTTCATGAACACATGAAAAATGCATCATGCCTGAAAATACTATAAAAACAACGCACTATGGCTGGTATATTGTAGCGGCCGGCACACTCTGCATCTTTGCCAGTCTCGGCTTCGGTCGCTTTGCATTGGGAATGCTGCTGCCCGCCATGGCCGAATCACTCAATCTCACATACTCCCAGATGGGTTTGATCAGCACCTCAAACTTTGTGGGATATCTGGTTGCAGTTCTTTTCTGCAGTTATATAGGCTCAAAAATAGGGAGCAGGCTCCTGATCTTCTTTGCTCTCCTGCTTGTTGCAGTTTCCATGCTTCTTGTAAGCAGGGCAGACAGTTTTATAACAGTGGCTGTCATCTACACGCTGACCGGTGTTGGGAGTGGAGCTTCAAATGTACCGATGATGGCCCTTATCGCCGCCTGGTTCGGTGCCGGGCAACGGGGAAAAGCTGCCGGATTTGTTGTCATTGGCAGCGGTTTTGCCATTCTTCTTTCCGGCAAGCTGATCCCCTATCTCAATCAACTGAGTGAATCGGACGGCTGGCGGATCAGCTGGCTGGTACTGGGAATAATTGTGCTCATTATTTCCATCATCTGTTTTGTGGTAATCCGTGACACGCCTGCCGAATTAGGCTTAAAGCCTGTTGATAGCAAAAAGAATTCCAGGCCGGACATCATCCCCGGTTTTACTGAAGAGGCCCCACCTGTTACCCGAAAGGATATCTACCACCTGGGTGCTATTTATTTTCTCTTTGGCTATACGTATGTGATTTATGCCACCTTTATTGTGACCATGCTGGTGCAGGAGCGCGGATTTACTGAGACGGTTGCAGGCAATTTCTGGTCCTGGGTCGGATTTTTAAGCCTCTTTTCAGGTCCGGTGTTCGGTACCCTTTCAGACAAGCTCGGCAGAAAGGCCGGCCTCATTCTGGTTTTCACTATCCAGATGTTTGCCTATCTTTTAGTTGCCATGTCCCTGCCGATCAATTTTCTTTACCTCTCAATCGGCTGTTATGGCATAGTAGCCTGGTCCATACCATCCATCATGACTGCCCTGGTTGGGGACTATGTCGGACCTCAGAAGGCGGCGCGTGTTTTTGGTTTTGTTACCTTTATCTTTGCTCTGGGGCAAATAGCCGGCCCGGCAATAGCTGGTTTTCTGGCTGAAAAATCCGGCAGCTTTTCAAGCAGTTTTCTGATGGCTTCCCTGTTTGCAGGTATTGCAGTCTTTCTCTCAACCCGTCTCAAGAAATCAGTACGGATTCATTGATCTACCTGGAAAAGGCTGCCGGAAGATATAGACGAGATTTCTCCTCTATCATTTTTTTCACTTGCTGTTAACAGACCGTTCCGGTACTCTTTTTTCAAAACCTACAGAAACAGCCTATTCTTACTGATTCAACCATCGGGGAACTTCAGTATCAATGGAAAAT
>JAUXHH010000261.1 GCA_030621655.1 Desulfobacterales bacterium | reverse complement strand
ACTAAAAAAAAGTGCCCTGGTGTTAAGGGTGCTTTCCTGAGGGGGATAAAGACAAGCTGGCTGTCTGTCTGTCAATTATCGGCAGGTTCGTATGCCGACAACGAAATGAACAATCAATGTGAAATGCTCAGTTGGGCTGAAGAGGGCCCCTTAAACAAGTCGTTCGCATACAGCACCTGTTGACACATTAACGTCATAACGCTATAATGCTAAAACAATACACGGAGGTAACATTATGGCCACTCAAACAAAACGAGCAACTATTTATTTTGATCCCGATTTGCATAAAGCACTGCGGCTAAAGGCAGCTGAAACTTCCCGTTCAATAACTGAGCTTGTTAACGAAGCTGTCAGAGAAGCTCTCTCCGAGGACGCTGAGGACCTGACAGCATTTGACGAAAGAAAGCATGAGCCCCTGGTCAGTTATCATGAAATGGTTAAAAGGTTAAAGAAAGATGGCCGCATATAAAGTCTTTTTCAAAAAATCCGTTGAGAAAGACTTTGGCCGTTTCCCCAAAAAAGATTTAAAGAAAATCATCAATCGTATTGGAGGGCTTGCAGAAGATCCTCGTCCTCCGGGTTGTGAAAAACTGACAGGAGAGGACAGGTACCGACTGCGCCAGGGAAGCTATCGCATAGTATATTCGATTCAGGATAATGAGCTCACAGTCTGGGTGGTTAAAGTGGGGCACCGTAAAGACATCTATCGTTAGGGCGAATAAACAATCAAACGAAATGCTCAACTGGACTGAATGGGCAGGAAATGAACGAGATATTAAAACGAGGATTTATACTGTGGAAAAAAGGACAAAAAAATAACCCCAACCTGCTCGCCCTCTTTGCGTTTTATTAACGCTATTTTATAATTGCCGGAAGCGTGTGGGGTTACCTATTTCTATACCATACTTTTACCGATCTTCAAATATATTTTTTAACAGTTCCGCCGGCAACACATCTTTCCTATTCACTGCGCAGGGCATCAACCGGCTTTAAAGCAGCGGCCCGGCGTGCCGGCAGTATGCCTGCCAGTAAGCCGATCACAGCTGCCAGCAGTTCAGCCGCAACTACATATGTCCACGAAACATGTGTGGGCAGGGCCGGCACCAGAACTCCAAGGAGCCAGGCCCCGCCAATACCCAGCACCAGACCGGCAAGCCCTCCGATAGAGGCAAGGATTACCGCCTCACCGAGGAATATCCCCAGGATCTGATTCTTTTCTGAACCAAGCGCCCTTAGCAGACCAATCTCATTTGTTCTCTCATTAACGGCAATAGTCATAATTGTAAGGATTCCAACTCCGCCGACCAGCAGCGAAATTCCTCCCAGGCCGCCGACCGCCAGGGTCAGGATATTTAGTATGTTGCCAAGTACATCGAGCATTTTCTCCTGGGTTGTTATAGTGAAATCTTCACTCCCGTGACGGGCGATCAAAATCTTTTTGATCTGCTCCGAAACCTCATCTGCTGAACTGCCCTCTTCATAAAGGACATCGATTTCCATGAGGCTTTCCCGGTTGAACATGGCAAGGGCTTTTGCCGTAGGTATCCACACGGCATCATCAAGATCGAAGCCAAGCATCTGTCCCTTGGATTCCATGGAGCCTATGATCCTGAAGCGTTCTGAGCCGATACGAATCCGTTTGCCTAGTACCTGGCCTGAGCCAAACAGCTCTTCCCTTACTTTGCTGCCCAGAACTGCAAATGAACGTGCAGCACGGGGAGGATCATCAGGCAGAAATTTCCCGGCTGCCATCTGAAGTTTAAAAACCTCCGGTGCTGCCGGGTCAATACCATAGACTGTTGTTCTTCTTTGTTTCTTGCCGGCCTTAACCGCGGCATTGCCCTGAACAACAGCAACCACATCCACCACTTGCGAAATTTTTTTGAGTGCCTGCCCGTCTTCAATACTCAACGGCCTGACATTACTTATCAGGGCACCGGAAACACCATGTGTTGTTACCCTGCCTGGATTAATAGCGATAAGATTTGTGCCAAACTGGGTAAATTCGGCAAGCATATAACGGTGCAGTCCCTCCCCGAGAGAGGTGAGCAGCACAACAGAGCCAATGCCGACAGCAATACCCAATGCTGTGAGAAAACTACGCATACGTTGTGAGCGTACAGCATTGGTGGTCAGTTGGATAAAATCCTGTATGTGCATATTTCCTCTCGTTTCAATCCTATCTGCGTGACAGAGCCAGGGCCGGTTCCAGCATAGAGGCCCGCCGGGCCGGCAGCACTCCAAAAATAATCCCTGTACGCAGGGCCAGGCCGGAGGCGATAAATGGAGACCAGGGGGCAATCGCCAAAGAATATTCCGGGAAAAAACCTGCCAACACTTCCATGGCGCCAAAGGCCAGGATAAACCCCAGTAATGCTCCGGCAATAGACAGGAGTGCCGATTCTGTCAGAAACATTCCCATGATCTGTGATTGCGGCGCTCCCAAGGCTTTCAGCAGACCGACCTCAGAACGCCGGCTGGAGATAGCCACCAGCATGATATTCATGATCATGATACCTGCCACTAAAAGGCTGATGGCCGCGATACCACCGACAGTCATGGTAAGCTCCCTGAATATCTTGTCAAATGTGGCAAGTACTGCATCCTGGGTGATAACGGTG
>JAUXHH010000167.1 GCA_030621655.1 Desulfobacterales bacterium | reverse complement strand
CCTAAAAAATCCTGACCACATTGCGATTTTAAAATGTCCCTGCAGGGCTGCACAGGAAAAACCATGCCAGCCGGAAGATGTCTGCCTGGTCATCGGCGAGCCTTTTACCAGCTTCATTGTCGAACATCATCCAGACAAGGCCAGGAGGATCACCCAGCAGGAAGCTGTAGCCATCATGGAGGCTGAAGAACAACGCGGCCATGTGCATCATGCTTTTTTCAAGGATGCCATGCTGGACCGCTTCTATTCCATCTGCAACTGCTGCAACTGCTGCTGCGGAGCCATCAATGCCCATAAAAACGGCACCCCCATGCTCGCCTCCTCCGGCTATGTTTCAGAGGTGGATCATGATCTCTGCATCGGTTGCGGTATGTGCTCAGGGTTCTGCCAGTTTGATGCTATTGATATGGTGGACGGCCTGGCCAACGTGGATTTTGAAAAGTGCATGGGCTGCGGTGTCTGCGCTTCCAAATGCGAGCAGGAGGCCATTCAGTTCAGACTCGAACCTGCCAAGGGAGAACCCCTGGACATCTGTGCCCTGCAAGGCGAGACAGGATAAAGTTTGTTGCAATTATTGCCGCTTTCAGACCTGACCGCGAAAGAACCAGCCGATCATAAGCAGGCCCATGGCCGCCACCCAGCTGCCGGCCACGCGCACAACAATCCTGGTCCACGGGGGTTTCAGAGATACTACAAAGGCGGAAACTATAGCAACCAGCACAAAGAGGGCAAACATAATGCCGAGCAACCCCAAGCCGCCCGGGCCGGCTTTCAAGGCTATGCCATTGAAAAAACCATGCATGATGCCGACTGCTATGGCCAGTACTGTAAAAGCATTGTCAGGCAAACGCAGATCGGCAGCGATGAGTATACCTACAAGGAGAAACGAAAAGGCCGATACAGGAAAAGTGGGCATAGCGTCAGCTGCAAGCCCGATGAATCCTCCCAGCAACCAGGCAAGGGGAAAGAAAAACAGGGCCCGCCTGCCCGGTGCCCTGCCCCGTAATCCGGCATAGAGTGCCACAGCCAGTGCCGGTACCAGGTCCTCAGGCGTCAACAGCAGGTGGCCGATGCCGTCATAAACCGGGCCCATACCGGTGGTCACCAGATGTGCTGCTGCATTTGAGGGGCAGAAAAGCAGGCCAAAAACTGCGATCAGCGTCTTATGTAATATTATTACTTGTTGATTAATTTTCATTTATTAAATCTCAAACTTGATGTACTCGTAAAAAGTATCGCGGACGGTAACAGGGCCTAATAAAATCAATAGGTTATAGGCGCAATACCTGTCCGCATCGTGCTTTTTACGATGCCGACAAACTTCAATAATCAAATTGAAATATTCTTTCTTCAAGATCATAAACAGGTTTTAAATTTTGTATTTTGGTTATTGTGATTTGTTTGCTATTTGTTTTTTTGGTATTTGGTATTTTTAAATTAATGCTCTCCACAGAAAAAACATGCCCATGGCTGCAATAAATGCGCCCGCGCCGCGCAGGACCAGTTTGCCGGCCGGCCAGCGATGGATCAGCCCGATTATAATTCCAATACCATGTAAAACTCCGGTGGCAATAACAAACCCCATGCTGTAGAGAAGACCGCTCTGGCCGGCAGGGAGTTCAGTGCCGTGGGCATGGCCGTGAAATATGGCAAAAACTCCTACCAGAATTGCTGCGACCACCAGCTTGGGCCGTACCTCACCCAGTACCATCCCTCCCAAAAGGATAGCTGAAGCCGCAATACCTACCTCTATCCCGGGCAGCGGTATACCCAGCAATCCCATCATGGCACCGAACGACATCACCATGGGAAAGATTATCGGTAATACCCACATGGCCGGATTGCCAAGCTGTGCACCCCAGAGTCCAACTGCGATCATGGCCAGCACATGATCAAGACCAGACCATGGATGTTCAAGGCCGGTTATAAAGCCAACTGCCTGACCCTGCTCTACATGGGCCTGTGCAGACGGTGCCCACACCAGGTACAATGCAAAGGCCAATAAATAAATGCAAAGATTCATGTACCCAAAATCTTTTTTCATTTTAAAAACCTCCCAGGAGAATAACGGTGCGCTGAATGGTCCAGTAGGCGCCAAGGCTGCCCACCGTATATCCCGGCAGGGCCTGCGCCCAACGCGGCCAGCGTATCTCAAGAGTCCTGAAGGCCCATACCAGGCCAAGAGCCAGAAAAACAAAAACCAGCTGGCCAAGCTCCACACCCACGTTGAACCAGAGCAGGGCCCAGGGCAATTCCGCTTTGAGCATGCCGGTAGTGGAAAGGCCGCTGGCAAAACCGAAACCGTGCAGTAGCCCGAAGACAAAGGCCACCAGCCAGGGAAATTTTATGGTCAGGCTCGTCTCACCACGCCTGGCCCGCACAACCTCCGGACCCAGGAACAGGATGGATAGGGCAATGGCAGCGTTTAATGGCGGCAGCGGAGCATGGGCATATCCCAGCGTGGCAATAGCCAGAGTGATGGAATGCGCCACGGTAAAGGATGTTATGGTTTTTAAAAGCATCATCCTGCCCTGCACGATCAAAAGCAGCCCCAGGACAAAAAGCAGGTGATCAACCCCCATCAGGATATGGTGGAACCCGAGTCCAAGATACTCCCCTGCCGTAACATGCCAGGGCCGCTCTCCCCGCAGCTCAGCCCATGGTTTTGTGGGTCGGGCCACGGTGCTCATCACACTGTCATCAAGCCTGGTAAGCCGTATAAAGACGTCGGTAATGGTCGACTCAAGACCCGGGAAACGGATAATCTTACCCTCGATACTTTTTCCGCCGGTTGCCACTACCCGGTGAAAAATTATGGAATCAGTCCTGCGCCTCTCGGTGGGCCGGCCGATTGTCTGCCAGTCATCCGGCAGCATCAATTGAGCAGGATGCGGTTTGCCATAATAGATAGGTGCCCGCCAGGTGATGTCATAACGATCCGGCCCCAGCTGCTTTATCTCCAGCGATCCAGGCTGGCTTTCATGTCCAGAGACTGTCCCGATAAAAACAGCACTGAACAATAAAGTTATGATTATCGCAATCCGCTGCATCACTTGGCCTTCGTTGAAGTTTTGCTATCATTTGCAGAAGATACCGGCTCTTCAATGACTATCGTATACCGTTCCCGCAGCTTGTTATATGTTGCCTCCTTGAATTCCTTGCGCCGCTTTGCAGACCACTCCCGCTCCACTTCTTGACGCACCTCATCAAGTTCGGGGTCACGTCCCTCAATACGTTCACGCACATAAACCAGGTGCAGGCCATAACTGGACCAGACCGGCCCGGTCCATGCTCCCGGTTTAACTTCCTGGATTTGTTTACTGAAATCCACCCCAAAAAGCCTTCCAATATCGTTTATGTAGTAAAGGGGCAATTCCTTGGGCAGCATATTCGAGTCGCCGTAGGATCCAGGGTCAACGTCTCTCCCTGCTGCAGAAAGTTTTGTCAGTATTTGCCGGGCATCATTCTCTACACGGGCACCACGCTTGTCACTGTTCAGGTAAACATGCATGAACGACACCTGTGGCTGCTGATGGAAAGATTCCCGGTGTTCCACAAGATATGCCTCAAGGTCCTCATCTGTTGGCGGAGAGAGTCCGGCCACATCCTCAATGATGAGTTCCATCTTCATGCGCAGCCTGCGGCGGATAACGGAATCGCCCTGATCAAGCCCCATGGCAACAGCCTCCCTATAGGCAATCTCGTCACGCACCCTTTCCTCAATGAGACCGGAAACCTCACTATCAGTGGGAGGCCGCTGCCAGGTACGGGCAAAATTCGCCTGTAAAGCCTCAATATCTCCCGAAGTGATAACAATGCTGTTTTCCTGGATTCCCGCAGGGCTCTTGATAAATTCGAAGGCAAGGAACAGCAATGCACCGATGAGCAGAAAGTGCAGCAGCGGATCCTTTATAAGTTTTTTCATATATGTTTTCCCTCAATCACCAATAAAAAACACGAGGATACGGCATTCCGCATCCTCGTGTCAACTTTCGAGTTAAAATTTATAAATAATACGCTCTTTAATCTGTATTTCTCACAAGCCCAGACAATTGCACCATGGACAAGGGTAACGCTATGCAAGTATGAACAAGTTAAGTTTGTTCCCCTGTCTCATTTCTTCGCTCTTTTTTCTTTAGCCTTTCTTGAAATCTGGAGTGTTGGAGTGGTGTCGGCATAATAAACTGCCGACGATTGGCAGGAGTATTAGATTTTTGTAAACCATCACTCCATCTCTCCAGTACTCCAATCTTTTTCTTTATTTCCCTTCAGTCTTCAGCCCTGTCTTTATCTTTTACCCTTGAAACCTCGAACCCTTGACCCCTTGAACCCTTTCTTACGGTGTATA
>JAUXHH010000073.1 GCA_030621655.1 Desulfobacterales bacterium | reverse complement strand
CAAGTCAACTTCATGATTTGAGCACACTTCTAATGCCTCATTTTTGCTTCCTGCCGTTACTACTGAAGCCTTCAGACGCTTTAGGCTTCCGGACAAATTCTCCAGAAATGAAGAATCTTCCACAACAAGAAGGACTGTCGAACTCATCACGCCTCCATTTACTATTTATATATACTTCTGGCATTGCACAGTTGGGTTTTTCGAAAGGTCTAGCACAGTCGGGTTATATGGAAACCGTGCCATATACCAATCGAATTCCATGTAGACCCAGATCTTCGGCAATTGCGGAATTAAAACCTCTATTGCCGGCAGCAGCTGGTCCCATAAAGCGAATCGCTTCATCATGAAGCCCTGACTCTGCAAAGGTGATGGCCATAAAAATTCTATTCAACCAGGTTGGTTCCCTTGATAGTTCAATGTCAGGAGTCATTTCTCTTGCAGTGTCCCACTCGCCGGCCTCAGCAAAAGTCGCTGCCATCATGGTTTCTTGGAATTTTCTTAAGATATTTTTCATAACAGGCCTCCTTGGTTTAGCATTGGACATAATGCTGTAAGTGTTTGTCTTACTTCTATATAAGCAAGACGTGTGCCATGTTATACTTTTTAGAATAAAATCAAGTATCTAGTAGTTTTAGTCATAGTAGTAAGGGATTTGACAGGAACACATTATGAGACAAAACAAAACGCTACTTGTAGGTAGTAATACGGATGCAAGGTGCTTTTTTCTATTGTTATTGCGCTGTTAAGAAAAAAAAGAGCAACGGGCAGTAATTGTAAAGGTGCTGTTTTATAATGAAACATATTGAAACAATATCGGTTGGCTGGAATAGTGAGACAAAAAGAGTTTCTGGTAGATTTCTACGTATCGTCGCGATAAGGATTCTCAATGGAGGAAATTGTTACAACTACCTCTTCATTTCCGTCTTGATCGATCCTGCGGGAAAATTGGGCCTCCAATATTTGCAAAACCTCTGGAAGCACATCTTCCCAAGGTGTGTCATCTTCCGGTTTTTCCATTGCACCTTTTAAATTAACAACAATTTCTACAGATTGGCCCTTTCGGACGACTGTAATTAAAATCCTGCCTCCCTGCTTCAGTAATTCAAGAGCAGGCCATATGATGCAAAAAATCGCAAATTGTAACAGGGAAGGATCATTGAAAATTGCAGGCAGATCCTCATCAAATGAAGAGGTCAGGTCCACCTGTTTTTGCTGGGCAAAACGGCGAAGAAGGTAAATTTTTTCCTGCAAGACATCGGTGACGCTTATTGACGAAAGGGGTTGATCCATGCGGTGCGAGAACCCACTAAGAAAACGACACATTTCTGCCGCCTCTGCAATACGCCCGTTAATCCCGGAAATTATTTTTTTATAGCGTTCGCTGTCAAGGGACTGTCCAGGCTCTTCAAGCAAAAGCAGATCCTCTATCAGGCCGTTTAATTCTTTGATAATAGCCAGGTGGTTTTTAAACTCGTGGGAAAGACCTGCCATCAATTTGCCAATTGAGGCCAGCTGCATCTCCCTGAGACGGCCCTTTCTCTGGGATTTCATTCGCCCTCTCCTTTGTTTATGGCAGTCTGCCGTTTTACCATGGCCTGGTTGATCTTCGTGGTAAGCTCATTAATGTCCGCCGGTTTCATGAGGCAGTCAAAAGGGCTATGTTTTTGTCTGGCAGCTCCAATTAAAGGAATGCCGCCTCCATGCCCTGTCAACATAATAACCTCAATGGTGGGGTTATATTTTTTTATTTCCTCAAGTGCTTCCATGCCATCCATGTGCGGCATTTTTAAATCGAGCAAAACCACGTCAGGAATGTTCTTGGCATGGATAAGGGCCAGCGCATCCTCAGTACAGAAACAAGCAGTCGCTTCAAACCCCCTTATATTTAAGCGTTCGGCCAGGGTAGTGGCAAATTCTATCTCATCGTCAACCACCAGGACTTTCACTTTCGACATCATGCGCCCTCCGGCTCAGGTTAATTTTAATTGGCAGGGTTACGGTAAAGGTTGTGCCTACCCCAACACTACTTTGTACAGAAATATGACCGCCGAGTTTTTTAATAATACCGTAGGTTATGAACAGTCCGAGGCCGGTACCTCTCTTCTCGACGCTGTCTTTTGTAGTAAAAAACGGTTCAAAAATATGGCTTATGATATTCTGTGGTATTCCTTTGCCATTATCCGTTACATCAATTTGAATTGAGCTTTGACCCCGCATTTTTGTTTTTATGGTAACTTTTCCATCTTTGCCAATGGCATCTATGGCGTTGTTGACAAGATTGAGAAAAATCTGTTGGAGTTGGCCGCGGTCACTTTCAATGACAGGTAAGGAGTCTCCAAGTTCTAAATCAACGTGAATACCCCGATACAGAGCTTCCTGGTCCAGAAAACTCAAGACTTCCTGCATGAGGTTATTGATGCCAATGGATTCCAGGGTTACATCCATTCGTCTTGCGAAGCCCAAAAGGCGGTGGGTAATGACCTTGCAGCGTTCGACTGCATTAGATGTGCCATGAATCTCGGAGCCGATTTTTTTCTTGTATTTGAAATCCTCAGAAATCTCAAGCAGGTCCATTATCAATCCTGTTTTTGCACTTATGATTGCAAGGGGATTGTTTATTTCATGGGCGATTCCTGCGGCAAGACGACCGATAGATGCCAGTTTGCTTGTATGTTCGATTTCCGCCATCATGGATTCCCGTTTTTCGTCGGCTTCACGAATGCGTCCCACAAAAAGTTTGGTGATCTGTAAAATAACAAATAAAGCTAAAAGGGTGCTTATCATGACAATAAAAAACAACCGGGCTTTAAAAAAAGACCAGTCTTTTCCGTAGAGGTACCCATGCTTTAAAAGAACAAGCGCCCAAGGTGTTCCTTCAATATACGAAACAGCTTTCAAAACAACGTAATCCCAGACACCTCTTTCTTCAGAAATGGTTATGCCGGTACGGTTGTGCGGCAGTTCAAACGGATAAGGGCTCAAGGGAGGACCGTATTGCTGGGATGAAGACTGAAGCAAAGGTTCACCTTTTCGGGAAACAAGAAAGATGTCAGACAGAGGGCCTGTGCCGATATTGTCGATATATTTATCCAGGGTCGTGGCATCGATGCTGGCCCTGAACACCCAGTTTTGACCAGTATTTGTATTAAAGAAGTTGACTGAAATGACAAAATGAGGCACCTTTCGATAACCCATCTCAACCATGCCGATAAATGTTTTACTGACAGTGACTGCCTTAAAACATTCCCGGTCGCTGTAATTTTTTCCAGCAAGCTCGTAAGGGCCTGCGTATGCCTTCTGGATTCCTTGATGATCAATAATGCCCAGATCCACCACCCCGGGATAATGCGACTTTAGACGGCGATACAGTTTCTTCAGATTATCCTGGTCGACAAGCTCTTCATAAGTATGCTCGTTAGCCGTATAAATCAGGACAGTCTGGAGTTCAGTTAAAAAGGTTTCAATGGTTCTTTTCGCACTTTCAGCGTTCCAGCGGAAATTGGCCAGCATTTGGGAGCGGTACTCGTAATAACTTAACATTGTGGTCAAAATGAGAGGGATCAGGAACGCTGCTATCATTACCAGGGATAAAGTCCGGCGAAATCGTCGATAACGTTCGGGGGAAGTCATCTTTTCATGGTAGTCTTCTACATCAGAGAAGATCCTTTTTATCCATCCTGGTTTTTTTATCATCTTGACTGTTCCCCGGAAATACCGGCTCCCGGCAGAATCACTCCCGGTTTAAGGTGGTTTGTAACGGCAGAATTTAAAGCCTGCTGATAGGGACCAATGACTCCATCAACAACCTTTATCTTTTTCCATTTAAGATATTGGTAATGGGTGTCTTCTATACCGCCACAGATAACCAGTGAAATGTTTTCTTTTATAGCCAGACCGCAGATGTCTTCGCCGGATGTTCCAGGAAGTAATATAATTCTGGGTTCTCCGGTAATTTTTTCTCCCTCTGTCTCGGTAATGAGAATCTCCGATGTCTGGTCGAAGCGGGGAGCTACCTCATCTTTATGTATTGTTATCAATATTTTCATGCTGGACTTATGTATTCTTACAATTCAGATATAGTTTACTTTTTTCCAAAGTGGCCGGACATGTTATTCTAAAGCATGATGTTTTATTTTTCTCCATAACTTACTGCGAGACCAACCAAGCAGTTCGGCAGCTCTGGATCGGTTCCCCCTTGTTGTTGTCAGGGCCTTTAGAATTATATTTTTTTCCACCTGCCCCCAACCGCCGGGAGAGAGTATAGCAGAAGAGGTCATCTTTGCAGGATTACCGGACATGCTTTTTTCGTTTCCCGCCTTGGACGTTACCTCCCTGTCTAAGGCCGATGGAGTTGAGGCCTGTGGCATTGTGAGCAGAGTTTTTGGCAGATGCTCCGGCCGAATGGTTCCATTTGGACATACATTGACTGCATACTCGACGATATTCCTTAATTCGCGGACGTTCCCGGGATAACTGTAGAACGATAATATCTTAAGGCAGTCCGCACTGAACCCTTTGAGCTTTTTGTGCAAATTTGCTTTAAACTCGAGGAAGAAATGGTCAAGCAAGAGACGAAAATCATCCTCCCGTTCTCTTAATGGCGGCAGATGCAGACGCAGAACATTGAGCCGGTAATAAAGATCTTCCCGGAATTCTCCCAGTTTGACAAGTTCGCCTAAATCCCTATTGGTGGCAGTTATTATTCGCACATCGACGCTGACTTTTTTTGACCCTCCAACGGGAAAGAATTCTTTATCATCAAGAACAGTGAGAATCTTCACTTGGAGCGGTAATGACAGATCACCTATTTCAGTAAGAAAGAGTGTGCCTCCATGGGCCAGACGAAACATGCCGGGTTTGTCTCTGTCAGCCCCGGTAAAGGCACCGCGAACATGTCCGAACAACTCAGATTCAAGGAGCGACTCCGGTAATGCGCCGCAGTTGATTTTAATGAAAGGATAGCGTGATCTTTTCGACGCCTTGTGGATGGCCTCGGCAACAAGATCCTTACCGGTGCCGGTTTCGCCGGTAATCAGTACAGAGGCATCTGTTCTTGCTGTTATGGGGAGCAATTCAAAAATTTCATGCATTTTCCGGCTGTTGCCTATAATCCTCTCCTGTCCGGAAAAACCATGAATTTTATTGTCAAGATCCTTGAGAAGAGAAATGTCCTCAAGGAGGATCATGACGCCGGCCTTTTTTCCTGTTGTGAGTTTTAAAGGAGCTATAGTGAAACGGATTGGATTTTTTTTACGGCTCTGGTTGATAATGTCCCCTTCCAGGGTCATTGTTTCATCAGATTCGAGAGCTTTACCAACAGGGTCGCCCTTGCTTAGCAGGTTACTGCGAATGACATTTTCACCATGGACACCGACAACCTCCTCGCGATTGTACCCGGTTAATGCCTCAAGAAAACGGTTAATAGCAATTACCCGACGGGCCGGGTCCATAAAAAGCACTCCCAGTGTCATGGAGTCGAGAAGGCTGATTACGTCCAGTTGGCTCAGCAGGGGAGCATTGGCCTGGAAGCTCGCTCGTTTTTTTTTCTTAGCCATAGCTTGCCCTCTCAGGGCAGGATTACCGGCACAAAATATTTTTGAGCTCGAACAAGTACCATTATTGATTCGTTACGTTATTCAGGTATCTGTATTTTTGTAACAAAAAATAGTGGGAATCCTGCAGTCACAGTTCCAAACAGCACAAAAAGCTTTTTCCTTATCGGTATTTCTACCTAAAGTGTATCATTTTGTTTTAATATTTGCCACTTTTACCGGTCAAAATATATTAAATAACATCAATCTTCAATTCTTATGTCTGGGTTGAGAGATTAAACGCAGCGGTAAAAAGGCTCTTGGTATAAGGATGTTGCGGATTATTGAATAGTTCAGCAGCAGGACCGGCCTCCACAATTTTCCCGTTTTGCATTACTGCCACTTCGTCAGCCATTGCCCTGATAACCCGCAGATCATGGGATATAAACAGATAGGTCATGCCATAGCGCTCCTGCAGATTCTGTAACAGCTGAATAATCTGGGCCTGTATCGTCATGTCCAGGGCACTGGTCGGCTCATCCAACACCAGGAATTTTGGTTTCAGGGCAATGGCACGTGCAATAGCTATTCTCTGTCTCTGGCCGCCTGAAAACTCATGGGGATAGCGGTGCGCCATATCCTCTTCAAGATCTACCTCCCGCAAGGTTTCAAAAACCATTCTCTGCCGGTCTTTTTTATCTTTTCCAATATTATGTACCTTCAGACCTTCGCTTATGATTTGCTCAGTTGTCAATCTTGGTGAAAGGGAGGAAAAGGGATCCTGGAAAACAACCTGCAGTTCTTTGCGCATGGGTCTGAGCGATCCCCTGGACTGGTGCATAAGGTCTTTGGGGTTGTTGTCATCTCCTTCATAGATTATTTCCCCCTGGCAGTTAGTCAAACGCAGGATGCACATGCCAAGCGTACTTTTTCCTGAACCGGATTCTCCAACAATCCCATAGGTTGTGCCTTCCCGGATGGTCAGGCTTACTCCGTCAACGGCTTTTATTTTACCGACAGTACGTTTGAAAAATCCTGCCTTGATGGGAAAATGGCACTGCAGGTTAGAGATTGTAAGAAGATTTTTCCGGTCTTCTTTTGGTTCGGGTTCTCCTTTGGGAACACTGTTGAGCAGATGGATGGTGTAGGGATCCTGCGGACTGGAAAATATCGTCTCGGTGGGGCCGTTTTCAACTATTCTGCCATCGTGCATGATATGTACATGCTCTGAAATCTTTTTTACCATGTTCAGATCGTGGGTGATCAGCAGAACAGCCATGTCGAGTTCTTTCTGGATGTCTTTCAGCAGTTCAAGGATCTGTGCCTGGATGGTAACATCAAGGGCGGTTGTCGGTTCATCAGCTATCAGCAGTGATGGCTCACATGCAAGGGCCATGGCAATCATAACTCGCTGCCTCTGTCCGCCGGACAACTGGTGCGGGAAACTGGCCAGACGTTGTTTGGGGTCTGGGATGCCGCATCTGTCCAGGAGGTCAATGGCTTTGGCCTGGGCCTTTTGGTTTGTAAGTTGTTGGTGCAGCATCAGCGGTTCTATCAATTGATTGCCAACGGAATAGACCGGGTTTAAGGAAGTCATCGGCTCCTGAAAAATCATGGCAATCTGGTTGCCGCGTATATGGCGCATCTGGCCTTCCGGCAGTTCAAGAATGTTTCGGCCTGAGAAATTGATCTCACCCGAACTGGTGACGGCAGCAGTACTTTCAAGAAGACGCAGGATGGACAGGGCAGTGACTGACTTGCCGGAACCCGATTCACCGACAAGTGCCACTGTTTCACCGCTGTCCACACCAAAGGATATATCATGGAGCACCTTGCTGGCACCATCCTCAGTGTGGAATGTTAATGATAGGTTTTGGATGTCTAGTAACATAATTATATGTATTGAAGATTTGAAAAATTGAATATTGAAGATTTGTGGTGGAAAATCTTTGATTTTCAATTGTTACATCTACCTGAATTGAGCGTTTCTGCGTTTTGAACGATAAAATTTAAATTCAAACTACCTACAGGGCTGTCCGAAGAGCAATTTATTGGCAACAATTATCAAAAAGAGAGAAAATTACTTATCTCATTACTGCCGCACGGTATTTTTGACAAAATTGCCG
>JAUXHH010000214.1 GCA_030621655.1 Desulfobacterales bacterium | reverse complement strand
ACTAAAAGGCTTGATGAACTGCCGAAGCAAAGCCGGCATTTTCTGTTACCCAGGGCGTTGCGCACTGCCATACAGCGGTTTGGCGCCACCCGCAATGTCCAGGATTCAGCCACCGCAGTGCGGGATCTATGCGCATCCGAGGGGGAAAGGCTGGAGTCCGAGCTTTCGACGATCCGTTATATTGCCTGGGCCATTCCCTCGGTTGGTTTTATCGGCACGGTGCGGGGTATCGGTGCTGCCCTGTCCCAGGCGAACAGGGCGGTAGAAGGCGACATTACCGGGGTAACCATGAGCCTCGGAGTGGCCTTTAACTCCACCTTTATTGCCTTGGTCATTTCTATTGTTCTGATGTTTTTTGTCCACCAGCTGCAACTCATGCAGGAAAGACTGGTGCTTGATACCGAGTCATGGTGCGACGAAAGCCTTATCAGCCGGCTGCAGACCAGACCACTTCCCTAAGACTATTTTTGCTATGCGCAGACGAAAAAGCCTGTCACCTTTTAACCTGTCGTTTCTTGATATCATGTTCTGCGGTTTTGGTGCCGTAGTTCTGTTGGTCCTGGTTATCAACGCCGATACCATCAGGTCACGTAAAGAGCAGCATGAAGACCTGCGGGGTGAGGTCAAACGGCAGGAACTGGAGGTTGATGCGGGCCGCAAGCACATGGTGGAATTAAAGAATAGCGCCCGGACAGTTGATGAGGAATTCATCAAGGCCCAGGGAAGGTCGGCAGAGATGCTGGCCCAGATAAAAGAAATCGAATTGGAGTTGGCAAACCTGCAGAACCTGACCCTGGCCCGTAAAAAACACATCAACGAACTGCAGTCAGATTTGAAGACCCTTGATAAGGAGCATCGCAGATTGGGCGCTGAACTGGAAGCGGACCAGGCGGACGGCAGGAAGATTAGACGATTCGAAGGCGAGGGAAACCGGCAGTATCTGACTGGCCTCAAACTTGGGGGCAAGCGGGTACTGCTGCTGCTGGATGTTTCTGCTTCCATGCTGGACAAAACCATAGTCAACATTATTCGGCGCCGCAATATGGATGACAAGATAAAACAGGCTTCGTCGAAATGGCAGCAGGCCCTTAAAACAGTGGAATGGCTGGTTGCCAATCTGCCGCCCGATTCCAGCCTGCAGGTGTATGGATTTAATACGGCAGCATCCCCTGTCCTTCCTGAAACGGCGGGACAATGGAT
Organism: Desulfobacterales bacterium; assembly: GCA_030621655.1. GTDB lineage: Bacteria > Desulfobacterota > Desulfobulbia > Desulfobulbales > BM004 > BM004. The sequence continues at coordinate 2,476 of JAUXHH010000214.1, read as the reverse complement.
TCCAGCAACCGATAATAAAATGGTCGGCAAAATGATGATGGCCATGCATAAACAGGTGCCTGGGTTGGGAACCAGCCTTGCAAACGGTTTCAAGGTTGCCGCTTCTCTTCGCCCCAGACCTGATAACATCCTGCTTCTCACTGACGGTCTGCCGACCCAGGGAACGGAAAAAATAAGCAAAAAAGCGGTCTCCGGCAGCCAGCGGCTGAAATATTTTGATCGAGCTGTGAAGGCATTGCCAGAGGATATCCCTGTGAACACCATTCTTTTTCCTATGGAAGGAGACCCCATGGCAGCGGCTATGTTCTGGAGGCTGGCTGTGGATACAAACGGCTCATTTCTCACACCGACAAGTGACTGGCCATGAAAAAGCAGCGCCGCGCTATAGATATATTCAATCTTTCCTTCCTGGATGTAGTGTCCTGCGGTTTTGGGGCGATCATCCTGCTGCTGGTTATTTCCATGGTTTTAGAGCCCCTGGTAATAGAGAAAATGAGTGTGGATCTGAGTGGTCTGATCATGAAACTGGAACAGGAGCTTTTTGAAATACGTGGTGAAACGAGGATTATGAACCGGAAGCTGACCGAAAAGCAGACTCAGCTTTCCGATTCGCAGGAGAAAATTGCTAGGTTGATCGGTGACCTGTCAAAAATTCGCGGTCAATTCAGAACCTCCAGGTTAGAGTTTGACGCCCAGACCCTTATTGAAAAGGGGCTGCAGTCAGCAAAACAGGACCTGAGCGAAGAGATGCGTCGCTTGCAGAATAGCTACCAACCGCCAGAAACCGATGCTGTGATCGGGGGTGTGCCGGTGGACAGCGAATATATTATCTTCATAATAGACACTTCTGGTTCCATGCAGCGCTTTGCCTGGCCGCTTGTCCGTCGGAAAATGGCTGAAGTCCTGGATATTTACCCAGGTGTTAAAGGTATTCAGGTGATGAATGATATGGGCGATTACATGTTTTCACAGTACAGCGGTCGTTGGATTCCGGACAGTCCGGCTCGCCGCCGGTCGATCTTGAAACGGCTGGCCACCTGGAAACCGTTTTCCAATTCAAGTCCGGTTGAGGGAATAACCAGTGCGGTTCGCAGATTTTATGCACCGGATAAAAAAATAAGCCTGTATGTGTTCGGGGATGACTTTTCCAGGGGATCCATCCAGGAAGTAGTTGATACGGTTGACCAGATCAATAAATCTCTCAGGGGGGGCGAGAGGCGGGTACGTATTCACGCCGTAGGCTTTCCTGTTCTTTTTGCCCAGCCCGCGGCAGAGATGAATGTTGCACGTTTTGCGGCGTTGATGCGCAGGCTTGCCGAGGATAACAACGGCAGTTTTGTTGGGTTAAATAGTTTGAGGTGACGCTTTACAGGTAAGCAATTATTTAGAATACGAAACGGACCAGTACCTGCAGAATTACCAGGCTGTAAATGCCAGCCATTACATCATCCAGCATGATGCCGAGCCCCCCGTGGAATCGTTGATCAAAAAAGTTGACCGGAAATGGTTTCCATATATCGAATATGCGGAAGAGGATAAAACCCAGAGCCATGGCCAGGGGAGTAGCAGGGATAGCGATCATAGTGATCAGTATGCCGACAATCTCATCAATTACAACCAGACCTGGATCCTTACGATCCATAATCTTTTCCGCTTCCCCGGCGGCAAAGGTGCCGATAACAAATATAGCGGCTACGACAGCAAGATAGATTTGTAAATTGAGGGTATGCAGCAGAAAAAATAACAGGAGGCCGACAAGAGAGCCCCAGGTGCCGGGAGCCTTTGGGAGGTAGCCGGAATAAAAACCGGTAGCTATGAACATTATTAATGTATGCATTTTATGTCATTGATATATTCAAAAGGGTTTATTTTTTGAATATCGAATATCGAACAGTGAATGTTGAATCTTGAATTCTTTTAAAGAACCACTTTGAAATTCAATATTCCTTGTTCTGCATTCTGCTGTTGATTTTTTCTTGAAACCTTGTGTCAATCGTCGGCAGTTTCGTATGCCGACAAACCTCGAAACCTTTACTCTTTATCCTTTTCAAATTCCTCGGGAGAACACCTGTTCACCGCTGCATAAACATCCTTTAACGGCACCTTGTTCTCAAGCGCCAAGCGGCGGCAGTCTTCATATTCCGGATATAACGCATATCCGGTTGGTGTTTCCACCCTTTTTGCCTGCACCAGTCCCCAGCTGGTGTTCACCGTCCCTGTTTCCCGGGGCAGGGTCATCCTTTTTTCACGCCTGAATCGTAAGCCGATTGAAGTGGTTTCACTGAAAATACATTTTTTTATTTCCCAGGAACAGGCAGGGCTTGTAATGACGCTAAGAAGAAATCCTGGCCTTCCTTTTTTCATGTGCACGGGGACAAGGCTTACATCAAGAGCGCCTGATGCAAAGAGCTGCTCGCAGAGATGGGGATAGGACTCCGGCGACCAGTCGTCCATATTGGTTTCGATTACTTCAACC
>JAUXHH010000071.1 GCA_030621655.1 Desulfobacterales bacterium | reverse complement strand
AAAGAAGTCTCCCTTGCTGTGGATATTCGCCCTTGCCTAAATGGGACTTGATATATATAGTTAAATTACATGAATTTGCAATAAAATTGGAAAGTTACTCTGTTCTTATTTTGTAATATAATTTTTTATAGCATTAATTTTAACAGGAGGGACTTCAAATGAAAACTCAGAAAACAGACAAGAGAAATATTTTATTTTTGGCAGGGGTGTTATTTCTGGGCCTTACATTGATTGTTGGACCAGGTATGGCCTTTGCGAAATCCGCCAAGGAGATTGACGTCAGTGTCGATGTGACCCTGAAACAGTTTAAAGAGGATATCAAGGGCGGCGCGGAATTTCTGAAAAGCTCCAAAGGCGTGCTGGTTTTTCCAAGTGTCATTAAGGTCGGCATAGGTATTGGCGGTGAATATGGTGAGGGCGCCTTGAGGATCGGCGGTAAGAGCGTCGATTATTATTCCACTGCAGCAGCTTCAATCGGTTTCCAGCTTGGGGCCCAGTCCAAACGGGTTCTCCTTGTCTTCATGCAGGATGACGCCCTGAAAAAGTTCCGGGGAAGCGCAGGCTGGGAGGCCGGCGTTGACGGGTCAGTAGCACTCATTGAGCTGGGTGCCGGCGGATCAATTGACACCACCAATATCAAGGATCCGATTATTGGTTTTGTCTTTGGCAATAAGGGATTGATGTATAACCTGACCCTTGAGGGATCAAAGTTTACAAAGATAAAGCGATAAACTATTGTTTCTTCATTCTTTTGCGGAAGAATTTTACCAGGTCAAGGACGTAGTCACGGTCTGTGAGGAGTTGGATCTGGTCAATTCCTGTGGATTGAAAGAGATCGGATAATGCCTTGTTTTTTTCTTCAGCAAGACGTTTATATCTGCTGCGTACTGTTTTGCTTCCAGTATCAATAACCACGATCTCGCCCGTTTCCGCATCCTGGATTTCCAAAAGCCCCACATCCGGCAAGGCCAGTTCCCGAGGGTCGGAGACTGTTACCGCTATCAGGTCGTGCCTGCGGGCCAGAACTCTCAAGGGTTTTTCAAAATTCTGGTCCAGAAAGTCGGAAACCAGGAACACAACTCCGCGTTTATGCAGCACCCTGCCTAAATAATCAAGGGCCAATGCAATATCTGTCCCGGTCTTTTTTCGTATTTCCCCGGGTTCAAAGAAGAGAAGCTCACGGATCAGACGGAGTACATGCGAGGTGCCCTTGGCAGGAGGTATGAATAATTGAATGGTGTCTGTAAAGACGATGAGACCGACCTTGTCATTGTTCTTGATGGCTGAAAAGGCAAGAAGGGCACAGAATTCAGCAGCAACTTCATTTTTGAGTTTTTCCCGGCTGCCAAAACTTCCTGACCTGGACAGGTCAACGAGAAAGAAAACCGTTATCTCGCGTTCCTCAACATAGCGTTTCACATAAGGATGGCCGGTGCGGGCCGTAACATTCCAGTCAATGGTCCTGATATCATCGCCGGGTTGGTAGGCACGCACCTCGTCAAACTCCATGCCCTGGCCTTTGAACACACTATGATATTCCCCGGCAAGGACATCGTTGACTGCCTTGCTGGTGTATATCTGAATATAGCGGATCTTTTTAATCAGTTCCCTGGATATCATGGGACTTCAACATTGTCGAGTATCTGCTTGACAATATCATCGCTGGTTTTTTCCTCTGCTTCTGCCTCGTAGGTGATTATAACCCTATGCCTCAGAATATCCGGGCAAATGGATTTTACATCCTGCGGCGTTACATAGCCCCGGCCGGCAAGGAGGGCATTGGCCTTGGCTGCATTGGCAAGGAAAATTGTTGCCCTTGGCGAGGCACCGTAGCGGATGAGATCCCCGATATCCAGGTTGCATTTCTTTGGATCCCGGGTGGCGGCAACGAGGTTAAGTATATATTCCTCTATTTTTTCATCCATGTAGATGGAAGCGGCAAGAGAGCGAATACGGCTGATATCAGAGGGAGTAATAACAGGATTAACCGGGATCTCTCCTTCAGTTCCTGCCATGCGTCGAAGAATCAGCTGCTCCTCAGCTTTGCTGGGATAGGTTACCAGAAGTTTAAACATGAAACGGTCAATCTGTGCTTCGGGCAGGGGATAGGTCCCTTCCTGTTCAATGGGGTTCTGGGTCGCCAGGACCATAAAGGGGTCGCCAAGGGGATAGCTTGCATTACCAATGGTGACCTGGCGTTCCTGCATGGCTTCCAGCAGGGCACTCTGTACCTTGGCCGGGGCACGGTTGATCTCGTCTGCCAGGATGATGTTGGCAAATATGGGCCCTTTACGGGTAGTGAAATCACCTGTCTTCGGGTTGTAGATCAGGGTGCCCATCAGGTCGCCCGGCAGCAGGTCCGGAGTGAACTGGATGCGTTGAAAGGATGCCTGAATTGTTTTTGCCAGGGTGGTTATGGTCAATGTTTTTGCCAGTCCCGGCACCCCTTCAATAAGAACATGGTTATTGCAGAGAAGGGCGATAAGCAACCGCTCAATCAGTTCTGCCTGGCCGACAATTACCTTGCCGATCTCTTCACGGATACGGTTTAAAATCACCAGTTCCTTTTCAACGATTTCCCTTAACTGGATTACATCAACAGTCATTATTTTCACCTGCTAATTAAAAATTTAGAATGTAGAATGAAGAATGAATAATTTAAAAAATCTATCTTCTGTTTACCTGAATAGTGCAGAGAAAATATGGAAGAAAGACATTAATGTCAAGGTTGTTTCTGATAATTTCACACTGCATGGCTGGATGTGAGGGTGACAGAAAAAAGGTTTCAAGGGGGCAAGGTTAAAAAACAGGAAAAATAAAGTGTCTTATCTGACAGAAAATACTTTGTAATATTATCTTCAGTAGTAAGCGAGATTTCAAAATTGAATACTTGTTGCAGAAGTATTTAACGTCCTGCAATACTTGCCGCCATGAGGGACGTGCAGTTTGTAAAACAGAGATTCTAAAGGCCCCCATCTATGTCAAACAACCTTTTTTCTTGTGGTAAAGTGAATTGATTTGTTAAGTGTTTTGTTATTTTTCTTGACCACTATATTAACAAATGATAGGGTCTATTTGTCAACATAAAACTACAAAAAGAGAGACAAATGGACGGCTATAATCATATATCCTTTCGTAAAGAGTGGAAAATTACTACAAATTCAGCTTATATGCTTGGTGAATGTCATGCGCTTGTTCATGCCTTAACTGATATTCCATTGCAACCAGAATATAGGCAAAGGCTACTAATCGTGTCTCTAAGGAAAGGGGCACAAGCAACTACTGCAATTGAAGGTAACACACTCAGCGAAGAAGAAATTGAGAAACTTCAGGAAGGCTGGAGTTTACCACCAAGTAAAGAATATCTACAAACTGAAGTGAACAATATCCTTGAGGCGTTTAATACGTTACTTCGTGAGATAATTACAGAAGATAAAGTCAGTATTGTCACTCCTGATCTTATAAAAGGTTTTCACTACATGATTGGGAAAGATTTAGGAGAGCACTTCGATGCAATACCAGGGCGGTTTCGTGATGACAGGCGACATGTTGGCACGTATCTGGCGCCTGAACATAAAGATGTTCCTGAACTTATAGAAAAACTCTGTGTTTGGCTCGGCAAAGAATTTCACTATAGCGATGGGCAGGATTTTGCAACCGCTGTTATTCAAGCAATTGTAACACACGTATATATTGAGTGGATTCACCCATTTGGCGACGGCAATGGCAGAACTGGGCGCTTATTTGAATTCTATATTCTTCTGCGTGCCGGACTACCAAGTATTGTGTCCCATATTTTGTCGAATTTTTACAACCTTACTCGACCTGAATATTATCGGCAGCTTGATAGAGCGAGAAAAAAGAAGGATTTGACAGAGTTTATTCAATATGCACTGCAAGGTTTTCGAGATGGGTTAAAGGAAAATTTAAATATTATTCAAGAAAGTCAATTTTCTGTTTTTTGGCAGCATTACATCTACGAGACGTTTGCAGACTTAAAATATACGAAAAAAGGAGCATTTAAACGGAAAAGAGCTTTGATGTTACAGATACCTATTGGTGGAATGTTTACGGTAGATGAACTATTAGAGATTTCATCAGATGTTGCTAAAAAATATGCGACATTTGGAAGGCCAACTATCTTGCGTGATTTGAAAGAATTACAAGAATTAAATCTTCTTAGGAAGGTCGGCAGAAATTATTCAGCTAATACGAAAATTTTGAAAGCGATGATGCCCGATAAGAAGTCATAGGAATTTATTATCTGGCGATGCTACCCATTCAAACATCCTTGCCAGATTGTTTAGTGCAGGCTGTGCTCTTAAGACTTAATACTTAAGGAGGGTTATCAGACTGAAGGCTGAAGACTGAAGGTTAAAAAGAAATAAATACAATAAACTGGAAACCGGATGATGAGGGCTGCACAGTTGTACTGGAGTTGTGATTTATTTATAGCAGGACTCCCTCGCCTCAATACTCCATTTTTTAGACTTCAGCCTTCAGTCTTCTACCTAAACCCCTTCAGTTAACTTCTTCTGAATCAGCTGCAGATCCTGCCAGCTTGCTTTTTTCAGTTCTTCATTTTCCAAGAGAAGAGATGGATGAAGGGATGGCATAATGACTATCTTGTCTGCCAGTTCGCCGCTGCAGAGGTCATTGAAATTATAGAAGCGGCCCCGCAATTGAAAAAGTGACCTGCTGGAGTGGAGGAGAACCTGGGAAGACTGGCTACCCATGGTGAAAATAACCTGAGGGCAGATAATTTCAATCTGCCGGAAGAGAAAAGGCAGGCAGGTTCTTATTGCATTTTCATCGGGCTTTGCATTGTCGCCGGGAAAACATTTCACCAGAGTTGTTATGTAAACCTTATCCCTTGCTAAATTAATCGCATGAAGCATCCTGTCCAGCAACTCGCCTTCTTTTCCCTGGAGCGGGACCGTTGCCATGTCATCCTCTTTGCCGGGGGCATCAGAGATGATCATGAGTTTAGCTGTTTCAGGGCCATGCCCGAAAACAATATTGCTCCTGGTTTTATGCAGATTGCAGCGATGACAGTCGCCAATTTCCTCACGGACATCGTGCAGCGTTGCTTTTTGGGCCAGGCCAGGATCAAAGAGATGTTTTTTTTCTGATGATTTGTGAATTTTCTCTTTTCCCCTTTGTGGGGTAACCTTGGGATGAGAAGGAGAAGATTCAGCCTGTTTTTTCAGAAAACGTTCAAGGCTCTTCGTGCGGGGGTATTCTTTGATACCAAGGGAATCATGATATTTGAGGAGTTTGCTGACTTGCTCTAAAAGGTCTTCTTGAAAATGGTCTGCCATTTTTTTGTCAATAGTGTTTTAATTGCTGTTGTATTCTCATGTTTCATTATCTGCACTATCCCATATCTTTGCAGTTATTGCAAAAACAACCTTCAATGCAATTTCTTAAATATTGCTCCAATTTTTCAGGTGGAAAACTTTGCATTAATGCAAATGAAATTGCCCAGTTAGCATTTTTAAAAAAAATATGTTAGCATTTTAGGTTCCCGCTGACAATCTCTACAAAATATAATAGGAAGGTCGTAAGATGGATTATTTTGATTCAATCTCTGAGAAGGATTCTGTCCCCGAAGCGCTTAATGCAAAGTATTTGTACCTTCCAGGCATGGAACCGGATGATATCCCCAGTCATTTTATGGAAGACTCAATACAACTGCGATGGCAGGACGAACTCGGCAATAATGTCACCACTCTTGAAGAGTTGCAAGAGTATGTCGATCTGACCGCTGAAGAAAAGGAAAAACTTCAGGAAGTCATTGATATACATCCGATGAGCATCTCCCGATATTACCTTTCCCTGATTGACCCGAAAGACCCGAATGACCCGATCCGCAAAATGGCCGTTCCCTCGGTAAATGAACTTGATGTGTCCGGTTTTTACGATACCAGCGGTGAAAAGGACAATACCAAGCTGCCCGGCCTGCAGCATAAATATAAAAACACCGTATTGCTGCTCTCCGCCAATGTCTGCTCCATGTATTGCCGGCACTGTTTCAGGAAGAGAATGGTAGGCCTTACCAATGACGAGGTCATGGGCCGTTTTGACGAGGCCTATGAATATATCGGAGCCCACCCCGAGGTCAACAATGTGCTGATCTCAGGCGGAGACTCCCTTATCCTGCCCACCAAGGTTATCGGTCATCTTCTTGAAAAACTTACCAGATTGCCGCATCTTGATTATATCCGCTTTGGCACCAGGATGGTGCTCGCCTACCCGGACCGGATATTAAAAGACGACGAATTGCTCGAAGTTTTTCAGGCCTATTCCAAGAAGGACCGCAGGATCTATCTTTCCACCCAGTTTAACCACCCGAACGAAATAACCGAGCAGTCCACAGAGGCTGTAAACAGAATTATCGAGTCAGGCGTTATCGTCAATAACCAGACCGTCCTGCTTAAAGGGGTCAATGATACGCCTGAGATCCTGGCTGACCTGCAGAAGAACCTGGTGCGCATCGGGGTCAATCCCTACTACGTTTTCCAGTGCCGGCCCGTGAAAAGGGTAAAGAGCCATTTCCAGGTTCCCCTGGCAGAGGGCTCTAGGATTGTCGATGAGGCACGGGGAATGCTGGATGGCCTCAGTAAGAGATTCCGCTATGCAATGTCACACGAAAGAGGCAAGATAGAGATTCTCGGCATCATGGGCGATGAGATGTTCTTCAAGCACCAGCAGGCCAAGGATCCTGAAGATGCCAGCCGGTTTTTCAAAAGAAAGCTGGATGAATCAGCGGGCTGGTTGGATGAGCTGCAGGAATGCCAGCCTGAATAATTCATGAAACAATCCAATCCTAATCTGACTTTGGAGTCTCTTTGCTGTCGCTCCCTGGCATCAGCTGTATTGCATAGATTATGCACTGTAGGAATGCTAGCCGCTGACCGCTGACCGCTGACCACTGACCGCTGACCGCTGACCACTTATATCACCTTATCGCTAACCAACTTACTCACTATCACCTTGATAAAGTCTTTGGTCAACTTGTATGCAGCATCCTGTACATAGACATCAGATGCGGTAGCCCACGCTAATTTTTCCGTTTCAGCATTATAAATATTTGTTTCTAAAATTATAACCTTATGGGTTGTTGCGGGGGAGGGCTCCTGAGTTGATTCCAGCCCTTTCTTATAATATTCATGCATCTGGTTGTAATATGCATAGGGAACCCGATATGTGTTGCCGGTTTCCATTTCCCTTTCCCCTTTGCTGCCGGTCAATCGGGTGATCAGGACAGCGTCTATCCTATTCTCGGCTATATGGCTGACAATAGTTTCCTTGTCCAGCATCTTTTCAGCCGGGATTAATGTATAACTTGGGATAGCTTTAACGCCTTGAGCTTCCAGTTGCCTGACAAATTCATCCTCAAACAGTTCTCTGACTTGCTGTTGTTTGGCAGCCCCGATAACAAGAAGTTTCTGGAATTTTTTTCCAGAAAGATTTTCGTCCTTCCAGGTCCCGGATAATTTTGTTGTAGCACAGGCTGTCAGGATCATCAAAAGAACTGCAGTCCCCAGAAATGTCATCTTTTTGTTTATCATAATTGCACCCTGTTATTTTTAAAACTAATAATGAGTTAATAGACTTTATACACTATAATATTGAGGAGACGGTGAAAAGGCCAGAAAATTTACAGAGTATATAACTTGATAGAGTTCTGGAATGAGTATATAGCTTAATAGAGTTTTGGAATAAGGAAAAAGTTAAAAGGATAAAATCTTATCTATGGAGGGTACAGCTATGAAGAACACTAATAGTTATTTAACAAAGGTCAGTGCAGTAATTCTA
>JAUXHH010000258.1 GCA_030621655.1 Desulfobacterales bacterium | reverse complement strand
TGATAAAGTATACTCCACAGGAGATTATGGACAAAAACACTGATTGGAGCCATATTTCTTCCTTGAAGAGCGAGATGGGAATGACCTGGTAGAGAATAAAGTATTCTGGTTGTGCTTAGTCTCAAGCGCCTCCTCAAACAAGACGAGTTTAAGTATGGTCCGGTCTTACCGAAGCGAGGAGGGCATACAATCAGGAATAGTTAAAAGTTTCAATGGCTACTGATAAATCGTGATTCGTGAATTATTCTTAAAATGTCACGATGTCCACTGGACATATGAACCCCTTCCCAAGATAAACCGGAAGGGGGGTTCGTGTTTTGTTGGAAAAAATGAAAGCCAGCCTGAAGGAAGGAATCCGCCTTCGGCAGGGGAAAGCTTAATTCCCAGTTACTGGCCTTCTATTCTTTGGCGGAACCAATCTATTAAATTGTCTTTAACTGCTGCCATGTCAAGATGATAAATTTCCCTGGGGAAAAGCAGTTCTGCCACCCCGGAATCAAAAAGCCGTTTCACTTCATATTCGTCATGGGATACATCCTTTTTGTAAATGTAATCAAGGTAGCTTTTATTTGTATGTACAATAAACTCCACCCGCATGCCGCCCATACGTGCAAAAAATTTCAGCATTGGTGTGGAAGATGAACTGCCGATGCTGGAACTTTTGTGCTTGCCGCCTCCCAGGGTATCGCTAATATCTTCCAGAGTCATGAAAGAGCTGGCACGTATGGCGCTTTCGGTCAGATGTTTCTGGAAAAGCCTGACCTCGGCGACTGTGTCCAGGACACCCAGAAGGCCAAGCTCATCATCAACTGCAACTGCAGGATTTTCTTCTTTTTTGCGGATGAGTTTCAATACCTTTGCTTCAGGAGGTTTTTTTCTCACACTTACATAGATCGGCACCTCTCTGCCATTCTCCTTGAAGCGCCTCCGCTTGATCAGGGTCAGTTTCCGGCCCTGTTTAGGCTTTATGTCGGCAGCCTCTGCCATATTAAGAACCTGCACATCTATACAGGAAAAGTCCTTTTTGTTGTGAGTGCTTAACAGATAAAAAATATCCAGTTCCCCTATCTTGATTTCCGGGCTCCAGACATAGGCATTTAAAAAGTCCAGGAAACCGGAAAATTTTGCCTCGACTTCTGTCTCTCGTTCACGTTGGTCAATGGAGCCGGCCAGGCTCATGAGGATGAGCTTGCGCTTGGCCTCAAAACGAGCCTTCTTATGATAGCGCTCATCAAACATTATCAGGAGCAGCTCCACAGGGCTGTTGGTGATATCGATCTCGTTTGTTATTTCTATAAACGGGGCATAATTGGCCAGGATCTTGTTTTTCAAGTAACGGATAACATCATCAGCTGTTCTTGAATAGCTATCTACCTTGGAAATAATTTCACGCTCACTGCCATTTATGCCAAACATATTGCCCAGCAGTTTGTATGCTCGCTTTTCTATCTGCTGACGTCTCTCCCTATCGTTTAAAAGGCCTTGAATTTCCGAAAAGGAGCCGACATCAAGGAACTCAAAGGTCTGGTTCCGGGTTGCCCGGTACTTGGTAACCAGTTCTTTATCCTTGAGGCATTTTGCTCTTTGGCGGGATTCAGTACTGAAGACCCTGAAGCCGGGAGGAGTGTCAGCTGATGCAAACGGCCCGGTTTGCTCAAGAAGTGAATAAATTGTATTGCCCCACGTTGGCATGGTTGCGCACCGATAGTTTTAATAATGCCTTGTGTCCACAAATGAAATTTTATTGATGGACTTATTAATGAATGAGATCGAAATAATTGTCAAAAAATTTCTCAAAATGTGCCTCTATGGTTGCCTGGTGTTTTTGTGCATCTTCCAGCAGCATAACCGGGTTGACCTCCCTGCCCTGTAAGGTGGCAAGCCATTTGGAGTCCATGCTGATCCAGCTTTTGACATTTTCCAGGGATGCGGCATGGTTGTCAAACTGCAGGCCAAGAATATGGGGCTGATCATGCAATGAAATTGCTTCAACCCGGCATTCTGCAGATGTGGCCAGAATGTTTATGGAGCTTGGGAGAGGCTCCTGTACTGCCTGGCCGTGCCATTTAGAGAGAGGGAAATGCTGCGGCAACCCTTTGAAAGCTGGATGATTTTCCCCTTCATGGGTAAGAAAACCCTGGATATATCCTATGCTGGATTGAAAATTGGGCCCGACTTTAGCGCCCAAGACATCAGCAAGCAGCTGGTGGCCCAGGCAGAAGCCGAGATACGGCATATCCTGTGCAATAACTTTTTTGATAAGTTTTTTTTCTTCTGTCAGAAACGGGTATATGTGCTCCTGGTCAACATTCGGGCCGCCGCCAAGAACTATCATGGCCATATAGTCTTCAATCTCAGGGAGATTTTCTTCCCAGACATGGATAATATCCATTCTAATTTTATGGAGTTTTGCCGCACTGAGAAGAAACTGCCCCGGACCTTCCCAAGGATTGTGCTGTAAAACAATAATCTTTCTGACCATAATCGGATCCTTTTATCAGTATTATTGTATTATGCAACTTATTTATATCTTATGTGATTCAGCTGTGGGGCCAAAAGGCTTAAACAACTGGAGGCCGGTCGAGGAGAGTGACCGGCCTCCTTTTAGGGGGAAGAAGAGTTGAAACCCCTTGCTGCGTTCAGACTAGAA
>JAUXHH010000120.1 GCA_030621655.1 Desulfobacterales bacterium | reverse complement strand
CAGGGTATACCCACTGATGCCCTGCTGCCAATAGGCATCAAGAGCCTGCCGCCGGGCCCGGAGGCCGGTAAAATCCTGTGGATCTAAAACTGTCTGCACCATTCGAGAAAAACCGTTTGTGAGAAATGCTGGCTAGATGGCTTCCCTGCCTTTTTCACCTGTCCTGACCCTGATAACCTCTTCAACAGGAAGAACAAAAATCTTGCCATCACCTATTTTGCCGGTATTTGCTGCATTTCGTATCTTTTCAATCACTTCATCAACCTGGGATGCTTCCACAATGATCTCTAGTTTCACCTTGGGAATGAAGTCAACTATGTACTCTGCACCACGATAGATTTCCTTGTGACCTTTCTGCCGACCATATCCCTTGACCTCTGAAACTGTCATTCCCTTGATGCCTATGTCATTCAAAGCCTCTTTGACATCATCCAGTTTGAATGGCTTGATAATTGCTTCTATTTTTTTCATGACCTGCTCCTTGTTGTCTGAATATATCGATTGAGGAGAAACTCTTCTTAACTATACGCAGTTTCGCTGTGTTCACCCAAGTCAAGTCCTTGTACTTCTGACTCTTCCGTCAACCGTAAGCCCATTACGGCGTCCACCAGCTTAAGCAATACCCAGCTGAGTGTAAAGGCATAGACCCCGACAACCAGCACTCCGAATAATTGAGTCCCCAAAAAGCCGGGATTTCCAGCCAGCAGACCATCCGCTCCCCCCGGATTAACAGCCGTTGAGGCAAAGATGCCGAGGCTTATGGTGCCCATTACACCACCAAGGCCATGAATACCAACCACATCCAGGCTGTCGTCATAGCCAAAACGTCCCTTCAAAGTAATGCCGTAGTAGCAGCCTGCACCGGCTAAAAAACCAATAAGAATTGCCGCATTGGGTCCGACAAAACCGGCTGCCGGTGTGATTGTCGCTAGTCCGGCAATGGCTCCTGAGGCAGCACCTAGGGTTGTTGGTTTACCACGATGCAGCCATTCTACAAATGTCCACATTGCCATGCCGGCCATGCCGGCCAGATGGGTGGCGACAAGGGCACCAGCGGCTACCCCGTCCGCTGCCAGGGCGGAGCCGCCGTTAAATCCAAACCAACCGAACAGAGGAGGCCGGTGCCGAGTAAAGTCATGGGCAGATTATGCGGCATGAAGCTTTCTTTGCCGTATCCCTTGCGGGGGCCGATTATAAAAACTGCTGCCAGGGCAGCAGCACCGGATGTCAGGTGGACAACCAAACCGCCGGCAAAGTCAAGCACACCCCTGGCGCCCAGCCAGCCACCCGTACCCCAGATCCAGTGGCAAACCGGATTGTATACAAGAATAGTCCAAAGCAGACTGAAAACCAGAAAAGAACTGAAACGCATCCTTTCTGCAAAGGCACCGGTGATCAATGCCGGTGTGATAATGGCAAACATGCACTGATAGATCATAAAGACATTCTGCGGGATAGTCGTTGCATAGTCTGCACTGGGCTCAGAGGTAACTCCGTTTAAGGCAAACCAGGAAAGATCACCTATAAAACCTCCGACATCAGGACCAAAAGACATGCTGTAACCGATATAAACCCACTCCAGGCTGATCACCGATATCATGATAAAGCTCTGCAGAATTGTACCCAGCACATTTTTACTGCGGACCATGCCTGCGTAAAAAAGAGCAAGCCCCGGGGTCATGAGTAGAACAAGACCTGCCGATGCCAAAATAAAAGCTGTATCCCCTGAATCAATCATTCTCTCTCTTTCCTTTATAAAAGCCTGTCGAAAAATTACGCTAGGCTCCTCGTTATTTTTTCAATTAACAACTGCAAATTAACATTTAATACAAACAGACTATGAGAAAGCAAAAAGGATGCCAAAGATCATAAAATCAAGTAACTCACTGTAATAACAAAGAATAGACAGTGCCAAATGCAATCAGCACCACCCAGAAATATTACAATTTTGTATCAAAAATTATTATAAGTTACAAAATTGTGTAAACAGCCCTATCGCTCCACCCTTCCAGCAAAACACCTTCCCGCAGCTGAACAATTAATGACGCAAATACCATTACATAATTGTTATATTGTTTTTCTTAAACATTATACTAATTACATAAATGTAACGAATATGCCTTGAGCCAACAGACTCTTTCCTGGCAGCAATTAAAAAATAATCCATTTAAAATCATATAGTTAAATTGTTAAATTATACTTATTTCTGATTTGGCATAGAATTTGAAAGCTATGCAGATAAATGCTGAATCAAAAATAATAATTAACATTATTGAAAGATTCAATTCTAACGGAGGAATAAAATGAAGAAAATTGAAGCGATTATCAAGCCATTCAAGCTTGACGACCTGAAAGAGGCCTTTTCCGGCCTTGGCTTACACGGCATGACAGTTACTGAGGTAAAAGGCTTTGGGCGCCAAAAAGGCCACAAGGAGGTTTACAGGGGAGCTGAATATGTTGTGGACTTTATCCCTAAGGTCAAAGTTGAAATAGTCGCCAACGACGAGCAGATAGAGCTGATCATCAATACCATAATTAATGCTGTAAAGACCGGCAAAATAGGCGATGGCAAAATATTTGTAGTGCCGGTCGAGACGGTCTGCAGGATACGAACCGGAGAAAGAGATAAGGAAGCTATATAAAAATTACAATTTTGTAAAAGTATAAACCCGGAGGATATTACAATGAAAAAATTTCTATTTGCTACAGCATTGCTGCTTGTTCCTGCTGTTGCCTGGTGCGGAGATGAGGCCCCTACCGTTTTAACCAATTCAGAAGCAGTGGCAATGGTACAGACCAACCTGGACTATGTCTGGACCCTGGTTGCAGCTGCTCTCGTATTTTTTATGCAGGCAGGCTTTGCCATGGTGGAAGCCGGCTTTACCCGCGCAAAAAGTGCCGTCAACATCATGATGAAAAACCTGATGGACTTTTCCATGGGATCTCTCTTTTTCTGGGCTATCGGCTTCGGCGTTATGTTTGGCGCCTCAAAAACCGGCTGGTTCGGCACCACAGGATTCTTTTTAAGCGATTATACCATGGACGGAGACCCCTGGGTTCTGGCCTTCTGGTTGTTCCAGTGTGTATTTGCCGCCACTGCAGCTACCATTGTTTCCGGGGCCATGGCCGAAAGGACCAAGTTCACCGGCTACCTGCTATACAGTGCAGTTCTCTGTGCATTTATCTATCCGGTATTCGGCAGCTGGGCCTGGGGTAGCCTGTTAAACGGCAACGGCTGGCTTGAAGGTCTTGGCTTTATAGACTTTGCCGGATCAACAGTCGTGCATTCCGTTGGCGGCTGGGCCGCCCTGGCAGGTGCAATAGTCCTCGGACCAAGACTGGGCAAGTACGGTAAGGACGGCAAGGTAAAGGCCATCCCGGGTCACAATATCCCTCTGGCAGCGCTCGGCGTTTTCATCCTCTGGTTTGGCTGGTTTGGATTTAACCCCGGCTCAACCACGGCTGGTATCACTGATATCGCCATGATCTTTGTCAATACCAACCTTTCTGCTGCAGGCGGTGCTGTTGCTGCCATGCTGACCTCCTGGGCCATCTTTAAAAAGCCTGAAATCGGCATGAGCTTAAACGGTGCCCTGGCAGGTCTTGTTGGAATCACGGCCGGTTGTGCCAATGTCAGCCCAACCAGTTCAGTGATCATCGGCCTGATTGCCGGTGTACTGGTAGTGTTTTCCGTTCTATTCTTTGACAGGATTAAGGTTGATGACCCTGTTGGTGCAGTATCCGTGCATGGCGTCTGCGGCGCCTGGGGAACGCTGGCTGCAGGACTTTTTAATATCGGAGGCTTTTCTACTAAGATCATCGGCGTCCAGCTGCTCGGCATCGGAGCTGCCTTTATCTGGGCTTTTGGCGCTGCATTCATCCTGTTCAAACTGATTGACATGACCATCGGCCTGCGGGTCTCTGAAGAGGACGAGCTCATGGGTGTCGATATCGTTGAGCACGGCGGACATGCATATAACGACTTCCAGATCATTAAATAAAGGCAGCCTTACCTTTAACAACAACTATATTTACTTGAAAATATTGAACTTTAAAACATCGGTCGCATGGTTATTAAGCAGCAAAAACATTAAAAAACAAAGGAGATAAGAGATTATGTTTTCAACAAACAAAAAAATGATTGCAGCAGGTGTTTTAACGTTAAGCATGCTGGGCGCTGGAGCGTCCTCAGTTCTGGCCGAAGAGGAAGTACCTTCAGCCGATGCTTCGGTTGCCTTCTTAAGCAAGTATGTCTGGCGAGGTTTTGAATTAAGTGATGACTCCATGGTCATCCAGCCGTCACTGACTGCATCCTACAAGGGATTCAGTGCCAACCTTTGGGGCAACCTGGACACTAAGTATTATCAAACGGATGCCCATAATTGGAATGAAACAGACCTTACCCTCTCTTACGACGGCGCCTATGAGAAGCTCGGCTACGGAGTAGGTTGGATCTACTACGCCCTTGAGGATGTTGCTTCTGCTAATGTTAGGGCTAATGACACCCAGGAATTCTACGGCACTTTGAGCTATGATGTCCTGCTTGCACCCACATTTACTTTCTATTACGATGTTAGCGACTTTAACGGTCTCTGGTATGCAAACCTGGCCTTTGGCCACACATTCATGATTGCTGAAAAATATGGTTTGGATCTTGGGTTGTCGTTTGGCTATCTGGATGACAACGTCAGTTACGCTGAATTACATGACGGCCTCCTTTCTGCAGCCATGTCATTCCCGATCGGTAAGTACATTGCCATCACTCCGGAGATTTACTGGTCATTTGCCCTCTCAAGCGAGGCGTCTGATCTTATTGAGCTGGGACCGAGTAATAAAGACAACTTTGTCTATGGCGGTGTCTCAGCCAGTTTTTCATTCTAAACCTGAACGCAACACGGGGTCTGAACTCCTCTCCCCCTGCAAGGAGGCCGGTCACTCTCCCGACCGGTCTCCAGTTGTTTAAGCCTTTTAGCCCACAGCTGATTCTCACATAAGATATAAATAAGTTGCATAATACATTAATACTGATAAAAGAATCCGATTATGGACAGAAAAATTATTGTTTTGCAGCACAATCCATGGGAGGGCCCGGGGCAGTTTCTTCTCAGTGCTGCAAAACTCCATAAAATAAAAATGGACATTATCCATGTCTGGGAAGAGAATATCCCTGAGATTAAAGGCTATATGGCCATGATAGTTCTTGGCGGCGGCCCGAATGTTGACCAGGAGCACATATACCCGTTTCTGACAGAAGAAAAACAACTTATCAAAAAAGTTATTGCACGGGATATCCCGTATCTCGGTTTCTGCCTGGGCCACCAACTGCTTGCTGATGTCCTGGGCGCTAAGGTCGGGCCCAATTTTCAATCCAGTATAGGATATATCAGGGTTTTCTTACCAATGAAGAGAAAAACCATCCAGCTTTCAAAGGGTTGCCGCAGCATTTCCCTCTCTCTAAATGGCACGGCCAGGCAGTACAGGAGCCCCTCCCAAGCTCCATAAACATTCTGGCCACATCTGCAGAATGCCGGGTTGAAGCAATTTCATTGCATGATCAGCCCCATATTCTTG
>JAUXHH010000083.1 GCA_030621655.1 Desulfobacterales bacterium | reverse complement strand
TGCCTCATGTGCTTGGCCAGGATTCCCTGGGCCGGAACAATCGACCAGTTGACCACTGCCTGGATGTCCTTGTTGGCCATCAGTTTGGCAACAACAGCAGACAGATCCGTGGCCTTCTTGTCATAGACCTCTGTCATAAGAACCTCAATGCCGAAATCAGAAGCCATTTTCTCCAGCTGCCCTTTACCCGCTTTACCAAAGCCTGTATTTCCTGCAAGTACGGCTATCTTGGTAATACCCAGATCTTTCATGGTGCCGTATATCTTCTGTACAGCATGGCTGTCTTTTTGCGGTGTCTTGAAAACATATTTTGCAACAGGATTGACAATCACTTCAGCAGCAGCGCAGGAAACCAGAATCATCTTGGCTTCCTCGACGATATTTTTGATCTTCATGGTTTCGCCGCTGGTGGAAGGTCCAATAATTGCAAAAACCTTGTCTTCCTCAATAAGCTGCTTAGTAAACGAGATAGCCTTTTCAGGATTGGCGCCGGAATCCTTAATGATCAGATCAATTTTTTTGCCATTGACACCACCCTTGGCATTGATCTCTTCAACCATCATTTCCAGGGTCCTGGCCTCCGGACCACCCAGAAACGACGCGCCACCGGTGACAGCCAGGATGGCACCCACCTTGATGTTCTCGGCCTTGGCAACTGACGCTGGTGAAAAACCAGCTACCAGGCAAAACGAAATTACTACAGTTAATACAGAATTCAATACTCGCTTCATCACGTTTCAACCTCCTTGTTCATTTTAGCTTACTGGATTATTGCTCTTAATTTGAGATCAATATTCCCCCCACTGTATATAACTTAAATTGCCCTGACTTCCTCACCCGTCAAAATCTTTATGCCGGCATTCTGTAAAATTGTAATGGCAATATCCGGATCATCAAAACGGAAGATGAGAACAGCATTTTCGCTGCTCTTCTCAACAAAGGCATACATGTACTCTACATTTATCTCTGCTTCATGCAGCACAGATAGTACCCTGGCAAGTCCTCCGGGCTTATCAGCAACCTCGACTGCAATCACAACTCCCTTGGCGACCGTAAAGCCCTCTTCTTTTAATACCCGTGTCGCTTTGTCGGTATCATCCACTATCAGGCGCAAAATACCAAAATCTGCAGTATCTGCCACCGAAAGGGCGCGGATATTGATGTTGTTGTCACTTAAGGCTTTGGTAATAGCTGCCAGACGACCGGATTTATTCTCCAGAAATACGGCAATTTGATCAACTTTCATATTCTACCTCTCGCTGAACTCGAATCACTGGTTGACAACACTGTTCTGCATAAAGGCTAATTCAAACAGTATTGTTTTAAATACTATACGTTACGATTGTCAATCACCCGTTTTGCTTTACCTTCACTTCTCTGGATGGTTTTAGGTTCAACCAGGGTGATCTTGCAGGTGGAACCGATCAGATCTTTTATCTCCGCCTGGATCCGTTTGCTTAAATTTTCCAGATTCTTCACCTCATCGGAAAAAAGCTGCTCACTCACCTCGACCTGGACTTCCATGGTATCCATTGAGCCTTCCCTGTTGACGATGATCTGATAATGGGGTTCAACCCCCTCAACACCCATCAGTACATGCTCGACCTGGGTGGGGAAGACATTCACCCCGCGAATGATCAGCATATCATCGGTGCGGCCGGTAATTTTTTCCATGCGCACAAAAGTTCTGCCGCAGACACAGGGCTCGGCAATAAGCCTGGTGATATCCTTGGTCCGGTAACGGATAAGCGGGAAGGCCTGTTTTGTCAGTGTAGTGAAAACAAGCTCACCCTCCTCACCCATGGGCAGCACTTCACCGGTGTCAGGGTCAATGATCTCCGGCATAAAATGATCCTCAAATATATGCAGGCCATGCTGCGCCTCAATGCATTCCATGGATACACCCGGACCGATAATTTCACTCAACCCGTAAATATCAATGGCTTTCAGGCCCAGCTTTTTTTCCACCTCTTCCCGCATATTCTCGCTCCAGGGTTCCGCGCCGAAGATGCCGACCCGAAGCGAAAGTGAGGAACCATCCACGCCCATGTCCACCATGGTATCGGCGATATTAAGGGCATAGGATGGTGTGGCCAGCAGGACAGTAGAACCGAAATCCTGCATGATCATGATCTGTCTCTTGGTCTGACCGCCTGATATCGGGACAACCGTAGCGCCCAGTTTCTCGGCCCCGTAATGGGCCCCAAGCCCGCCGGTGAATAACCCGTACCCATAAGCATTATGCACCACATCGCCCCGGTGTACGCCGCCGCATGCCAATGCCCGGGCCATGACCTCAGCCCAGGTTTCAATATCCCTCTTGGTATAACCGACAACTGTCGGTTTTCCTGTGGTGCCTGAGGAGGCATGCACCCGGACAACCTGATCCAGGGGCAGAGTAAAGAGCCCGAAAGGATAATTGTCCCGCAAAAAATCCTTGGTGGTAAAAGGCAGATTCTGCAGATCAGCCAGAGATTTAATGTGCTCCGGCTTTAGGCCGGCCTCATCCATTTTTTCACGGTAGGGCTTCACCCGGTAATAGCTGCGCTCCACCAGGTCTTTCAACCTTTTGAGCTGTAAATTTTCCAGCTGCTCCCTTGGCAGTGTTTCAAATTCCTCGTTCCAAATCATTCCTGTCTCCTTAACCTGCTACGCTGCAGCTATCTTCCTGCCTTCCTGAAAGGCCTTGATATTGACATCCCGGAACCGCTCGGGAATCCGTTCATTCATAACATCCACATACACCTGCTCGTCAATAGGAAGATAGGTGGAAAGCACGCCTACCATGACAATATTGACCGCCCGCACTTCTCCTACTTTGCCGGCAATTTCAAAGGCGTCGAGCTCTTTGACATCAATATCACGGCTGGTCAGTTCGGCCAGCACATTTTCAGGGTAGCCCATCTTCCCCGTGGCAACGGCTGGCGGAAAAATCTTATGGGTGTTTACTATAACCTTGGTTTGGCTGTGCATATATGGCAGGTAACGTACCGCCTCCATCATCTCAAAGGCAACAACCATATCAGCTTCACCCGGACTGATCAACGGCGAATACACCTTCGTGCCGTAGCGTAGTTGTGCAGTCACAGAGCCTCCGCGTTGTGCCATGCCGTGCACCTCACTCTTTCTGGCAGCCATTCCGGCAGCCAGGAGGCTGAAGGCTGTAACCTCGCTGGCCAGCAGGATGCCCTGGCCGCCGACACCGCAAAAGAGAATATTTCCCTGTTCAATCATTACTTGTCCTCCTTTATGGTGATGGCGTCAAATTTGCAAAGTTCCGCACACTGTCCGCAGCCGTTGCATAATTCAATACTGATCTCGGAATATCCCTTCTGCTTCTCCTTGAAACCAAGCTTCGCCCCCTCTTCCGGAGTGACCGGTACCCAGTGAATGGCCGGGCAACCAAGACCGAGACAGGCCTTGCAGCCGGTACAGTTCTCTATCCTGGTCCAGTAGGGTACTTTTACCCGCTTCTTTTCAGATGGGATCAAAACACAGGGTGCCCGACTGATGACTACCGACGGTTCCGGCCGGTTAATTTCCTCTTTCAGCACTTTTTTCGTTTCACTTATCTCATGGGGATTAACTGTAACCACATGCTTGACGCCGATTGCCCTGCAGAGTTCTTCAAAATTCAGCATCTGGGCAGGTTCACCCTTGATATTGGTTCCGGAGGAAGCGTTGGGCTGCTGGCCGGTCATGGCCGTGATTCGGTTATCAAGAATTATAACTGTTGAATAGCTGTCATTATAGACAATGTTGATAAGACCGGTGATGCCGGAATGTACAAATGTCGAATCACCGATTACCGCGACCTCTTTGCCCATGCCTTCCTCGCCAAGTGCCTTGGCCATACCATGCACCGCTGATACCCCGGCACCCATGCAGACACATGAGTCCATGGAGGATAAAGGCGGCAGAAAGCCGAGAGTGTAGCAGCCGATATCGCCCGCCACAAAAACCTTCTGCTTGGAAAGCGCATAAAAAAGACCGCGGTGCGGGCATCCCGGGCACATATTCGGTGGCCGGGGAGGCAATGCAACCGGAGCAAATTCGGCAGAGTCCTCTCCTGTAATTGCTTTCCTGATGATAGCCGTATTGAGTTCGCCTTCGGCTGGAATAAGGTTCTTGCCGTGGCAGCTGATGCCCAGGGCCTTGATGTGCAGTTCAAGAAAGGGATCAAGCTCCTCAACGATAAAAAGTTCATCCACCTGTTCAGCAAAGCTTCTGATCATCTTCTCCGGCAGGGGCCATACCATGCCCAGCTTTAAAACCGAGGCCTCAGGGAAGGCCTCTTTGACATACATATAAGAAATGCCGCTGGTAATAAATCCTCTCGTCCCGTCACCCCATTCGATACGATTTTCCGGAAAGGTTTCGGCAAATTCAGAAAGTTTTTTCATGCGCTCCGTGACAAATTTGCGCCTGTTTATAGCATTGCCCGGCAGCATGACAAACTTGGCAGCGTCTTTGACAATTTCCGGCTTTACGGACGAACTTGTTTTTTCACCGGGTGTCACCTGCCCCTTGACATGAGCGATACGGGTCGTTGTCCGCACTATCACCGGGGTGTCATATCCCTCGCTTAGCCAGTAGGCTGTCTTCAGAAAATCCTTGGCTTCTTGAGGATCACAGGGTTCCAGCATGGGAAGCTTGGCAGCATAGGCATAATTGCGGTTATCCTGTTCGTTCTGGGAACTGTGCATCCCTGGATCATCAGCATTAATAATGACCAGGCCTCCCCGTATTCCTGTATAGGAAGATGTGAAAAGCGGGTCTGCCGCCACATTCATGCCCACGTGTTTCATGGTGGCCAGGGCCCTTACGCCGACAAATGAGGCGCCCAGGGCAACTTCCAATCCCACTTTTTCATTGGGGGCCCATTCAGTGTACACTCCATCATACTTTGAGAGATTTTCCATAATCTCCGTGGACGGAGTCCCTGGATAGCCTGAAGCAACCTTGACCCCTGCTTCATAGGCTCCAAGGGCAAGCGCTTCATTGCCGGAAAGCCAGAGCTTATCAGTAGATTTTGTTGTCACTTTTTACCTCCTGTGAGTCATAAAAAAGATGAAACCATAGATTCTGATTTCATCAACATTTCTTAATTGATAAGAACAACTAGGTGAAAATACCCAAAGCCCCTTGAATGGGCAAGTATTTTTTAAGTATTTATACGGGTAAATTGATGATTTTCCTGTCGCCGGCCCAGATAAAATTAGGTTGAAGTTTGGCAGACAGTGGATTAATTTTGTCATCATCGTGAAAAAATAACGATGCTGACAGGTATTAATCCTATAATATATCTTGTATTTTCAGGCCCTGTTGCCGACTGCGAAAATTTTACGAATTTACAATTTTGATATATTGGGCGATTAACTCAGTGGTAAGAGTGCCACCTTCACACGGTGGAAGTCACAGGTTCGAATCCCGTATCGCCCACCAATAATAACAAAGGGTTACAGTTCATGCTGTAGCCCTTTTTCATTGAACTGCTACCACTTTGTATCAAAAATGGTGCTTTCTAACCTGCAAACTGCCTCTTGATTCGTGGGCTTCATAAGGTGTGCATAAACATTTAAAGTTACAGTTAGGCTGGAGTGTCTAAGTTGGGATTGAATGTATTTAATATTCTCCCCCTGTTCTATCATAATGCTTGCTGTGGTATGCCTCAAAGCATGAAACTTAATCCAGGGAATTTTTGCTTTATCTTGCACAGGGGAATAATACCTGTTGACCATGTTGCTGGAGTTCATGGGTTGTCCTGCTCTATTAGGGAAGATTAAGTCATGCTCGTAGGCAAACAAGCAAATTTCCATTCTTTTAATGCTTTTACCATAGAGGGGCCAATGTCAATTCTGCATTCAGACCCCTTTGGCATAGAAATATATAAATATGTCCAGTGGATATATTGAGTCAAATTTTGTATTATAAAACTCAAGGTGTTGGCAAGAGACCTGGACTCAATAATCATTCCTAACAAGATATTCCCTCACAAACTTTTTGACATTTCTCTCCTTCAACCGTAACATATAGTTTCACCTTAAACCTTTTGATGAGTTCGACTATGCCAAAATCTGGATTCTCTAAAACATTTGTCAGGCCAGACAATAGAGCTGTTTTAATTTGCCCATATTGCGGCCAGTGGAAATCAATCTCAGCTGATCCATTCAGGGGCTATAAACACAAACTAAAAGTTAAGTGTTTTTGTAAAGAAACATTTATAGTCTTTCTTGAATTCCGTAAAGAAGTTCGCAAAAAAACATTTCTGAGGGGATCCTATATCGATCATTCACAAAAGGGCAGCAGATGTGATATTGTCATCCTAGATATTTCTGTCAGGGGCTTGACATTTTCAAGTCTTGATGCACCCACTTTAAGAATTGATGATGAGCTTGGTGTAGAATTTAGCCTTGATTTTGGGAAAGAAACTGATATTAAAAGAGATGTTATTGTCAAAAATATTCGCCAAAAAAGAGTTGGATGTGAATTTGAAATTTCCGGTGGAGCCTTTGACGATCAACTTGGATATTATGTTAGATCATAATTTATTGCTTCAATAATATTCCCAATACATCATATCAACTCACCTTTTTTCTTAAATCTACCTTTATAATTTCGTGGACACTCAGTTAAGTCATTGATAAATACAATGGCAGGAGGAAACTGATGAGTGTTCAACAACGCAGAAAATACGACAAAGATTTTAAACATAATGCAGTTCGTTTAACGGAAGAAGCTGGCAGGACAGTACTTGAAGTTGCTGAGAATTTAGGCATAGCGGTAGACCTATTATATCGATGGAGACGAGAGAAGCAAACACGAGAAGGCCTTGCTTTTCCTGGTCATGACCGTGAAGCACTGACGCCGCAGGAGCAGAAGATCGATCCGTGATCTTGAGAAGAAGCTCAAGGATGTGGAAATGGAGAGGGACATCTTAAAAAAAGCAATGGCCATCTTCAGCAGGTCACCGAAATAAGATTTCAATTCATTGAAAAGAACCGCATAGAAGTCTATTACAATCGACAGAGGAAACATTCTACTAACGGTTACAAATCTCCAGCAATTTATGAGATGGAATGGTGGAAGAACAGAAAAGCGGCTTAACTCCTGTTCCACTTTTCTATGGCAGGATCAGCTGAGAGTGTAACCTTGAG
>JAUXHH010000099.1 GCA_030621655.1 Desulfobacterales bacterium | reverse complement strand
AAGTCTCGCAGGGAATTTGTGAACACCTCAGGTCCAATCTTGTTCTGCAGCATATGAAAGAACATGGAGGATTTATTGTAACCGACTGCACGAACCGGGCGGCCTTCGCTGTGTCCATGGCCGACATTGCTGAAGTCGCGAAGGGTGAGATCCATGTCAGGCCTGACGTAACTTTGATACCTGACAAGCTGTTCCTTTCTATATGTTATTTCCCGTCCCTGATCTGCAGCAAAGGCCTGATCCGCAAGATAGGTTGTCAATCCTTCGACCCAGTTTCCCTCCTGGGGAGACATGCGTACTCCGTTGCCAAACCAGGCATGCAGGACTTCATGTCCCAGAGAAGTATCAACGATAAATGGCAGCCTTACCACAGATTGACCGAGGAGGGTAAAGGTGGGCATGGCAAAGCCTGTAGGCAGCCTGTTTTCCACAATAGAGAAGCGTTTGAAAGGATATGGACCCAGCATTTTTTCATACCGTTCAAGGTATTGCCTGGCCTTTTCTATATATTCAGCTGCTAACTCCTGGTCCTCAGGAAAAAAATAGGCAGCCAGGTCTTTTTCGTCACCAAATTTTTCCTCGGTTATACTATAAGGTCCTGCGACAAAATTAATGTTATGCAAGGGGTATGGAAAACGAAAAGTTACCTGTTTCTTATTATCTCTCTCAAAGGTAATGATCTCCTCCGCTTCGGAGATCGCCTCAAAGTCGGCAGGGATCATTGCTGTCAGTTTGAAGAGCATTTCACGGTCAGCAGCAGGGTACCAATGGTCTGAGAGTGTTATGCCTGTTGCACTGATCAGGCTGTATGAACCTGAATCAGGTTGGATTTCTCTGTGGTAGGTGATAAAAATCTCTTGATCATCAGTAGATTCATGAATGTCGAGAATAGGGGTGTCCTGAGATGTTTCTCCCGGTTGACCGTTCACCAGAATCTGGGATACGTTCAGGTAAGAGAGGTCCAGTTGAAGGCCTGCACCGGCAGGCAGTTCAATGCGGGAATTTGCGCTAAGGGTCTTTGTCTCTAAGTCAAACTCCATAGAGATGTGATGCACGGGTGCACTGAGGTGATCAGCCAGGGATGTTTGAGGCATGGAAAAACCTATGGTTAAAAGAAATAAAGGAAAAATTGTATAACAAAATATTTTTGTATATTTTACAGTCATATTCATTCCAGTTACAAATTTAATAAGAAAAAGGATTATTAATTCACTAATATAGTAAACACGCTCAGAAGAAAAGGAAAGTGATTCACAGTAGTTGTAAAGAGAAAAATATTTTTTCTCTTTTTGTTTTAGATAAGGATTTGGAAGTTTTTCCCCTTGAAACCTAGGCACCTGGACACCTTGAAACCTTTATTTTACAAATTAATCGCACTGAACGCCCGGTATACTCACTCCTGTCTGGCACTTTTCTATGTGAGGTCGGGCCTGGAGGAAAACATACCAGAGTGCCGGCCCGAGATCATACAATACACCATCAATGATCCATACTACCCCATGTTGAGGCGAATCGGGTCGGGTGAACCGGAAGCGCTCTTTTTTTCAGTTTACATCTGGAACAGTTTATACATTCAGCGTTTACTGAGTGATTTAGTAAAAATACTTCCTGATACGCCAATTGTTTTAGGCGGCCCCCAGGCCGGAACTCTTGTTCAAAACCTGCAATCTCAAGTTTCCAGGCGATGCACGGTTGTTCATGGGGAAATCGAGGCTGTTGAAAAATCATTGTATCATGATCTTGTAGGGAAAAAACTGCAGAGAAAATACAACTGCGGCAAGACAAAGACGTTCAAAAATCCCTACAGGAAGGATGATTTTGACGGTCCTTTGCAGAACAGGCAAATCTATTATTAATCCTCCCGGGGTTGCCCCTTCGGGTGTACCTACTGTTTATCAGCATCTGAAAAGGGGGTGCGTCACTTACAACCTTCTCAGGTTTTTGATGAAATAAAATCCATACTGCAAAATCCCCCCAAAGTTATCCGTTTTGTGGACCGCACCTTTAATGATCTTCCGGAAAGATCCCTTGAAATATGGCGTTTTCTGGCGGAACAGCCAGGAGACACTCTGTTTCATTTTGAGATGGCGCCGGACCGCTTTACTGAAGAAATGTTTCAGTTCCTGGAGCAGGTGAGCCCTGGCCGGTTTCAATTTGAGATCGGTGTGCAGTCCACCAATCCGGAAACCCTGAAAGCTATTAATCGAGAATGCGACCTGGAAAAGCTTGAGCACAATATACGAAAACTTGTCTCTCTGGATACTATCCATTTACACCTGGATCTCATCCTGGGTTTGCCCTATGAGAACAGAAAATCGTTTGCATGTTCATTTGCCGAGGTATTTGCGCTCGGGTCACATTACATCCAGATGGGGCTTCTGAAAATCCTGCCCGATACACCGATCAGCAAATCCATCGAGGAATATGGCTTGGTGGTATGCCAAAATCCGCCCTATGAGTTGCTGGCAAACAGATGGCTTGATAAGAGTGAACTCGAGGATTTGTTCTGGTTTGGGGAGTGTGTTGAAGCGTTTTATAACAACCGTTATTTCAGGAATTTATGGAATTATCTGCGTAGAACTGAAGAGGACATATTTGCATTTTTTGAATCACTCTTGACGCTTTGCCGCCAAAGAAGTTTTTTTGATTTGGCCCCAACCCAGGAATTTATGAGTTCACTTTTGTTTGAAGTTACACGGACCCGGTCTGACAAAGAATTGATCAGGGAACTGCTCATTTTTGACTGGCTGCGCTGCGGCCATCATTTTCTTCCCCACCATTTTAAGCAGGAACCCATTGCCAAGCAGAGGAAATTGATTTGGAAGCAGATGGGGCAGAACTGGGAAGGGGTCTACGATTATAAAAGCAGGGATGAGTTTTTCAAGCAGGGTGTTTTTGTACGGTTTTCCAGAGAGCTTCTGCAGGAGATTGGGTTGTCGGATGATGGCAAAACCGCTTATGTGTGCTTTCAGGTGAAGAGGGAAGACAAGGTGTTTAAATTTAACAGGTTCGTGCTTATCCCTGAATCTATTCTGGGGTCTTGAACTTTTTAATGTTGGAATTAAGAGGCTTGCAATGGAGCACATCAGAATTGCAATCCGAATTCAGCCCAATGTTGGATCATCAATCCCATATTTTTCTTTAACTCTTTTCTTAATCCAGGCTTCAGCGTCTTGCCTATTACGAAAAACCTCGTTTTCCCAATCCGCTTCATCCCTTAGTGTCTGCGCCATTCTAGACAAACCATACATAATATCTTGATCTGCTACTGTTGCAATAACAACGTCTGGGTTAACTAGCGCTGCGCTCTTGCTTAACCAAGCTATTAGCTCAATTGCTTTTGTGGAAATCGTCACTTTTGATACTGCCGTCCAATCAGAGAGACAATACCTGTATTTCTTGAATTTATGATTGTCTTGCGTCAGGTGTTTCCTTAAAGCATCGACATATTCTTTCTCTGTAATAATTCCCCAACCTGTAACGGATACTCCTACACCACCATTTAAATCTCTTATTAAAATGGGCATTGTTAATTCCTTTATGGCCTAACAAGTTATTATACAGTTTCAACGTTTGGTCTCACTTGCGCCCGGTTCAGGGCGTCAAGTGCACATGGTTAGGTCGATTTTTCCTTAAGATGCGACCCACACACCTCCTTTTTTGCTACAATTAATAATCCCTTAACCTGATTTCCTGACTGCTTCCTAATATCTGATTTGGTTTCCTCTATTAATTGTAATCCATGATGCCTTAGGCAATCTTGAATATATGTCCGTGAGTGTGCATAGCGGCCGCTGGGAAAGAGCCGGTACTCCATGCTGTTGTCTTCCAGTCTTTCCACTGAAAATGCAATGATACCTCCGCAAACAAGATATGAAGATGCGGACCTGATGATCGTATCCAGATTCCCGAAATATACAAAAACGTCAGAGCTGTATATCAGATCAAATTTTTGGGGAAAGTCCCAGTCCTGAAGTATGTCAAAAACCTCAAGTTGGTTGTAGATTTTCTTCTCTGCTGCCTTTTCGAGCATCTTTGACGATACATCGACGCCTGTCAGTCTTTTCGCAAACGGCCGATAGAGTTGAGCGCCCAGGCCGGTACCACAGCCAAGATCGAGAACATTCATTTCTTCAGTCAAATATGGGCGCACAAGGTCAAACAGGAGTTCAGGGGTCTTGTATTCCAGGTCTTTAACCAGGATCCTTTCAAAAGTCCCGGCACACCGATCAAAGATCCTACGCACGTGTTCCACCGGGGCGGCATCAGGTGTTGCCGATGTCCCCAGGCTTTGGAGCATGAATCTTGTTGCCTCATCATCCGGCTTGGTCTCAAGCACCTTGTTGTAATGTTCCTCGGCTTCTTTGAATTGTCCGAGCTTTTGAAGAGAAATCCCGAGGTTGAAGTGGGCGGATGTATAATCTGACCGTATCTCAATGGCCTTTCTGTATGACTTTGAAGCGTTTTCAATCATATTAAACTCGTCCTGTGCCACGCCAAGGTTGTTCCATGCCTCTGCCATGTCAGGAGCGCACGCCACTGCCTTTTGAAAGCAGGAGATGGCTTCATCCTGGTCCCCGGTTTCCCTGTATGCGACACCCAGATTATTCCATGCTTCACCAAGACCAGGCTGCTTTTCCAGCATGGCCCGGTAAATACTTATGGCACCCTTGTGATCGTTCTCCCGCTGCTTCAGCCTGGCCAGGTTATAGCATGCCGGAAAATTGGGAGGTCTAAGATCGGCTGCTTTTTCAAAAACTTTCCTGGCCTTATCCGGCTGGGACTGGTCCAGGAATACCGTTCCAAGTGCATTCAGCACTTGTCCCCAATCAGGCTTTCTTTTCAATACTTGCAGATAGCCTTTTTCCGCTTCAGCAAGCCTGCCTTCCCTGTGGGCAAAAGAAGCTTTCATGAGAACGGATTCGGAATCGTCTTTCTTGCGCTTTAATGGGATAGATGTTTTTGAGTGGCGCGGAGTCACATTTTCATCTCTGTTTTTTTCGACGAAGCCTAAAGTCTGAGCTCACAGGATTTTGCGAAGCGCAGCATAGCAAAATTCCTGTGCAGCGATTTGTTAGATTTGTTTTTTAAATTTTTTAAAAATCCATGGTAACAAGTAAAAAAATTGCCTTAAATGGAACCACGCGATCTTTCTGGGTTTATTAATTTGTTGTAACACAATAGGTATTTCAACTATACGTCCTCCCTTTGAAACTACTTCTAAGGAAAGCACACCACATATACAAGCACCATTGATTTCTAATGATTTAGCTAGATTTGTTCGTATAGCACGTAAACCTGTACCGGAGTCACCTACATCTGTTTTTTTCTGTGCTAACCATGTTAAAAATTTTTCAGATGGTCTAGGTACTGAGTCTCTATGACCTTGAACCATATCAGCTCTACCATCGATAATTGGTTTAACCAAATTAGGTATTTCTTTAGCTGAAAATTCCCCATCAGCATCTAGTGTAATGACAATATCTCCATTGGCTTTCCTGAAGCCATATTTTATTGCATCGATATAACCCTTGTTACTTGTTTGGGTAAAAACTTTAGCTCCATATTTTTTTGCCAAGTTAGCTGTACTATCTGTACTGGCGTCATCTACTACAATAATTTCATCAACATACGGTTCAACCTGATTTAATGTATGAAGAATTCGGCTGGCTTCATTGTAAGCGGGGATTACAGCAGTTATTTTTAGCATATGAACTAAGTTTAAGACATAACGATTTTAGTGAGAGGCACGCTGTTCAAGCGCGTCGTGTTTCACATTGTTATGCTGCTTTATATGTTTTGACTTCGTCTGGCAAGCGGCTGGCAAGTCTGGCCTCTTCAACATCAAGGTCATAATCCATCTGCAACCCAAGCCAGAATTGTGGCGACATCTTGAAGTAATGGGCTAGGCGAAGCGCTGTATCAGCCGTAATCCTTCTTTTACCATGTACAATTTCATTTATTCGGCGTGGTGCTACACCAATGTCATTGGCAATTTTATTCTGACTTAAATGCATAGGAATGAGAAATTCCTCAAGCAGAATCTCGCCAGGATGTAATGGGTTCATTTTTTTCATTTTTAGACCTCCTAATGGTAATCAACGATTTCTACGTCAAATGCATCTCCCTTTCGCCATTTAAAGCAAACTCTCCATTGCTCATTGATTCTAATGCTGCGCTGTCCTTTTCTTTTTCCTTTCAGTGGCTCTAAGCGATTGGAAGGAGGGACCTTTAGGTCATTTAG
>JAUXHH010000200.1 GCA_030621655.1 Desulfobacterales bacterium | reverse complement strand
CTCTGATAGATTTGTCAGCCGGTTTATGAAAAAATCAGAGGACGACACGCTGGGAAAAATGCTCAACTTTTATAAATGCTACAGGGCCTATGTCCGAGGCAAAATAAATCTTTTTACTGCAAATGCCCCTGAAGTAGACATGCCAACCAAACAGCAATGCCTGGAAATGGCCGCAAAATACTTTCAGCTTGCCGAACGCTATGCCGCTTAATGCACATGATAAAAACAGTCCTGTGCTCTATGTCTTTTTTGGTATGATTGCCACTGGCAAGAGCACTCTTGCGCAGGTCTGGGCCTCACATAAACAGTTGCGCTGCTATAATTCAGACTGGATCAGGAAAGAGATGGCCGGTATTAATCCGGCTGAGAGCCGGCGGGAATCAGCTGATTCCGGTATCTATACAAAAGAATTTTCCCAAAAAACCTATAAAACTCTGCTTGAAAAAGCCGAAGCAAGTTTAAAACAGGGCGATTCGGTAATCGTTGACGCCTCATATCAGTATGCCAATGACCGGCAGGATGTCCGGGAGCTTGCCAAGGACTTAAACTCTCAGGTATATTTTATTCTCTGCCAATGCCCTGAGGCAGAGATGAAGCGAAGAATGAATCTGAGGGAGAAAGACCCTGCTGCAGTTTCTGACGGCCGCTGGGAGATTTACCTGAAACAGAAAAAACGGTTCCAAGCACCGGACGAGCTTTCAGACTCTGAATTGATTATTCTGGATACCCAGGCATCACTAGAAGAATTATTGAAAAAGTTAGAAAAAAAATTACCATAATCCAATTTTATACTTACAAAAAACAAAATTGAGGTACTTATTGTGTACACCAGAATCTATATACTGAGATTCCCCAAGGACATAGTCGACCAACCTATCATCTGTCAGCTGGTCAAACAGTTTGACGTGGAATTTAATATTCTGAAGGCGACAATTCTCCCCCAGCATGAAGGGGTAATGATATTGGAGTTGCGGGGGCATAAAGATAACATCAAAAAAGGCCTCCGTTATCTCAAGGGTTTGGATGTTAAATCGGAAAGTATTGCCACATCCATTCACCGAGATGACGAAAAATGTTTCCAGTGCGGCGCCTGTACCGGGATCTGCCCGACCGGAGCCCTTGCGCTCAAGCGCCCCGAGATGGCTGTCATTTTTGCTCCTGAAAAATGCAGCGGCTGCGGCCTCTGCGTCACAGTTTGTCCTGTTAAAGCAATGGAGGTTTCACTGGACAAAACCAGCAGTTTCAGCGAAACCGTTTTCGAAATTCATTGATATTTTTACTCCTCTTCAGGTGTAAGCTTTTCCCAATCAGGCAACTTTTTGGGGAGCCAGCCAAACATGCTCCTGCCAGGTGCTTGGCCATTTTTCAGGTCATCCAGCAGCGTTGCCGCTTTTGGAGAAATTGTTGATTCAGGATACTGATTCAGAAGATATTCAAGGCGCGCTTCAGCCTCCCCATACCCTCCTGTTCTCTCATAATAACTCGCCACATAATATTCATGATTGGCCAGAAAATTCCTTGCCGCCTTTATCCTGGCCGTCGTCTCATCCTGGTATGCTGAATTTGGGAAAGCACGCAACTGTCTTGAAAATGAATAGATAGCGTTGACAGCATTGGAAACATCCCTATCAATTGTGTCTATCTGTTTATAATAACTCATGGCTATTTGAAACATAACATACGGAATAGCCTCGTTGGTAGGATGGCGTTCCTCAAAATCCATATACAGCAATACTGCCTCTTCGTAATTTCCCATATAAAAATTACTGTCAGCAGCCTTGAGTTCAGCGAGCAGACTGTATTCGCTGAATGGATAACGGCTCAACAGCGTTTCAAAGGATTGTTTAGCCTTATTGTATTTGCCACGTTCATAATAATCCAACCCCTTAATGGCAAGGGCTTCAACGGATTCCGGCGATTTTGCACGGAAGCCAAGCGAAGAATAAAATTTGTCCTTGGAGCAGCCCGTTAACGGCAACAGTAGAAAAAATACCATGGGGCAGATAAATAAATATTTGTGCTTCAACAAAAGAGTTTTCATTGTCCTTAATCCCAATCGTACAAATAATGTTCAGCAGCTATGGCTGCGACTGCGCCTTCACCGGCAGCATTTATAACCTGCCGCACCCTCTTGCTTCGTATGTCCCCCGCTGCCATAACCCCGTCCACCCTGGTGCACATCTCATCGTCAGTTATAACAAAACCAAACTCATCTGCACCCAGTTGCTCTAAAGGAAGTATTTCGCTGTTAGGAATGGTGCCGATAAGGATGAAAACACCGCTGGCTGCAATTTCTCTTTCCTCGCCGTTATTGTTGCGTATCCTCACCCGTTCAACTTCTTTTTCCCCTTCAATGGCAACCACATTGGAATTCCAGATAAATTCTACCCGTTCATTGGCAAAGGCTTTTTCCTGCAGCACCTTTGTAGCCCTCAGTTCATCCCGTCTATGGATCACGGTCACTTTACTGGCAAATTTTGTAAGAAAGTCTGCCTCCTGGATAGCTGTATCGCCTCCACCCACTACAAGTATTTCCTGGTCCCTGAAGAAAGGGCCATCACAGGTGGCACAGAAGGAAACCCCCTTGCCGGTTAGTTCTTCTTCGCCAGGAATGCTAAGCTTATTGGGGCGGGCGCCGGTACAAATGATCAATGTCTGACAGGTCAACTCCTCGCCACTTTCAAGGATAAGTTTTTTCTTTGCTTCAGTAAGCTCGACTTTGACCACATTTGCATTTTTTGTTTCAAGCTCAAAACGTTTAGCCTGGGCAGCCATTTTTTCAATCAGGTCAAACCCTGACAGCCCTTCCGGAAAGCCCGGATAATTGTCAATCCAGTCTGTGACAAGTACCTGGCCTCCCACAACGCCTTTTTCAACCAGCATGACTTGCAAGCGATCCCTGGCAGCATACAAGCCCGCTGTCAAACCTGCCGGACCACCTCCGAGAATAATGAGTTGATGGTGGGTATTTGCCATTACGTGATTTGGGATGGTGAGCGCAAATTCTTTTTATAATGCCTTATTAAGCATCGCAACCAGCTGAGTCTTGCCTACTGCTCCGGTAACCTGGTCGAGGATCTCACCATCTTTGAAAAGTAAGAGGGTTGGAATCGCCCTGATACTATACTTTCCCGGAGTTGTTGGATTGTCATCGACGTTCATTTTGGTGATTTGCACCTTGCCGGCATATTCATCGGCAAGCTCTTCAATCATAGGACCGATAGCCTTGCAGGGCCCACACCAGGGTGCCCAGAAATCTACCAGACTTGGCACGTCCCCTTTTAAGACATACTCATCAAACTCTGCATCAGTGAGGTGTTTTACATTTTCTCCTGCCATGTTCATGACTCCTATTATTTCATTTTATAATTCAAATGTTATCTAGCCTGCCTGAGAGAAGGCATCTTACCGACTGAACCTGCTTATGACAAGGAAAAATTCTCGCCCGCATTTCTCACGAACATTTCAGCATTTAATAGTGAATAGCGGCAATCCGGTGGCATAGAAGATGGTATACGGGATATTGACAGAATATTTTTTCCCGTGCTATAGTCGAAAATTTTGACACTTTTGATTTTTTTAGCATTATATTGTTTCGATTAGCATATACATTATTGCTCTCATCTTTATAGATGATACGATTTATGTAATCAAACAACAATAAGCTTAAATGCCTATAAACATGACCACTGGAGGGAAAGAACCCATGAATATCGAGAACTCAAAACTATATTTTACCAAGGCCCAGGCTGTGATCCCTGGAGGTGTCAACAGTCCGGTTCGTGCCTGTAAGTCTGTTGGCTGCGACCCCCTTTTTGTAAAGAAGGCGATAGGGGCAAAAATCATT
>JAUXHH010000186.1 GCA_030621655.1 Desulfobacterales bacterium | reverse complement strand
AGAACCCTTTCCCAACTCGGTGCAGAAACGCTTGTGGTCACCAATGCTGCCGGAGGCGTTGATACCAGTTTTATACCGGGCACCATTATGGTAATCACCGATCATCTCAACTTCATCGGGGAAAAACCCCTACGGGGGGGAAATGTAGATGCCTGGGGCCCCCGTTTTCCTGATCTTTCCGAGCCGTATGACAGAAAACTTATAGATTTGACGATGCAATGTGCCGATACTCTCAACATGACAAATGTCACTACAGGGATCTATGTCGCCATTCCAGGCCCCAGCCTTGAAACACCTGCTGAAACCAGATTTCTCCGTTTAGCCGGAGCTGATGCTGTCGGCATGTCATCCGTGCCGGAGGTCATTGTGGCTAAACACGCCGGTATGAAAGTCCTGGGGCTTTCTGCCGTTGCCAATGTCAATGATCTTGACAACTTCACCCCCATTCTACTGGATGACATCATAAAAGCAGCGCAGGAAATTGAACCGGGCCTGCAGAAACTGATCAAAAAAGTTTTAAGTACTCTTTAAAATCTTGGAAGATATCATGAATCAGGTTGGGCATACTGCTGATCTTCTGGTCACCGGAAGTTATCTGTACCTGCAGAACAAGGACAAAACCATTATTAAAAATGGTGCTGTTGCCATCCATCAGGATACCATTGTTGAGACCGGTTTGGCTGCTGATTTAGCCCCAAAATATCCTGATGCCGAGCTGCTTGCCACGGAACACGGTCTTATAATGCCTGGCCTTGTTAACACCCACACCCATGCAGCCATGGCCTGTTTTCGTGGTCTGGCTGACGATCTTCCTCTCATGCGATGGCTGCAGGAATATATTGTTCCGGTGGAGGCGAAGCTGACCGGAGACATGGTGTATCAGGCCACCCTTCTTTCACTTGCGGAAATGATAAAATCAGGAACGACCAGTTTCTGTGACATGTATCTCTTTGCCAAGGATGTAGCAAGAGCTGCGCAGGAATCTGGAATGCGGGCCTGGATCGGTGAAGTTCTTTATGACTTTCCTTCACCAAATTATGGTGAACTCGCATCCGGATTTCAATACGTCGAAGAACTTTTCACTTTGTATGCTGACAATCCACTTATAAGCATCACGATTGATCCTGACGCGGTTTATACCTGTTCCCCGGATCTTTTAAAAAACCTGAAAAACATGGCTGAAAAACATAACACCCTCTACATAATTCGCCTGTCTGAAAACAAAGAAGAGGTGCAAGGTGTAAAGGCGAGGTTTGGGGCAAGCCCGGTAATGCATCTTGAAAACCTGGGATTGCTGGACAACAGGGTAGTGGCAGACCACTGCGTCATGCTGACTGATGCAGAAATTAAACTCCTGGCAAAAAGAGAAGTGAAAATTGTTCACTGTCCTGAAAGCAACATGAAACTTGCCTCAGGTATTGCACCGGTGGTGCAAATGCTTGCAGCAGGCATTTCTGTGGGACTGGGCACGGACAGCAGTGCCGGCAATAATGATGTTGATATGTTCGGTGAGATGAATTCGGCTGCGAAACTCCACAAGGTGAACACTTTAGACCCTACAGTCATGCCTGCTGAAACAGTGCTCGAAATGGCAACCATGGGCGGCGCCGGAGTCCTTGGTGCTGAAAACAAAATCGGCAGTTTAGAGCCTGGCAAGAAAGCGGACCTCATTGTGTTGGACATGAACCAACCCCATCTGACACCGCTTTATACTATCCCTTCCCATATGGTTTACGCTGCAAGGGGAGCCGATGTTGTTCATTCAGTCATCAATGGCAACATAGTCATGCAGAACCGTAAACTTAAAACCCTTGACGAAAAAGCAATACTGGCTGACATGATGGTTATGGGCGAACAAATTAAAAAAATGAAGGGCTGAATGTGTTGATCCCATCTGAATTTCACAACTATTTTATGCATTAACTGCCCAGCCAACATAATAAATAAATTTGCAAGGATAATTTTTTCAGGTAAAATATATAAAATTAAATAGCGAGAACAAGTGCAGAGTGGTAAAGAATGCCATTCTGTTGTATTATGTTTAATCATATATGAAATTATGAGGTAGCTTCATGTTCGGACTTGGAATGCCGGAACTTGTTATTATTCTGGTTATAATTGTCATCATCTTTGGTGCTGGAAAACTGCCGGAAATCGGCAGCGGCCTCGGTAAAGGTATTAAGAATTTTAAAAATTCCACAAAAGATGATGATAAAGAAAAGATAGATGAAGAAAAAAAGGAGGACGAATAGTCCTTCAACAAGGAGCAAGTAATGTTTGGCTTAGGAACCCCTGAACTTATAGTAATTCTTGGTATTGCCTTTCTGGTTTTCGGCGGCAAAAAACTTCCCGAAATCGGTGCCGGCCTGGGAAAGGGCATCAAGTCCTTTAAAAGCGGCTTAAGTGAAGTTGAGGATGCCGGGAAAAATCTGGTCGAGGACAATATCCCCGGCGTTAAAGAAGTAAAGAGCCTCAAAGAAAAAGTAGACAAGGCAAAAGATATCGGCAATGTCCTGAAGTCCTAGCAAAAGCTTCAGGCAAGGAGAGGGCTATACTCCTAAATTAAAAATAAATTATTGAGGGCAATTTATAAAATGCCCCTATAACTGACGCTTATCTATAACCCGCTCCCCCTTGCCCTCAAAGCGCTCGAGGGTTCTTTCTTCCACCAGTTTCACATCAACGGAAACCCCGAGTTCTGAGGCCAGCCGCTTTTTAATTCTATCTACCAATTGCCGCTGTTTTTTCATTTCGTCAAAGAAGATAGACTCAATAACCTCCACAAGAACAGTTGCTTTGTCCTGGTGGTTTTCCCGTTCTACCACTATCCGATAATGGGGTTCTGTCCCCTCAATTTCAAAAAGCACATTCTCTATCTGGGTGGGGAACACATTAACCCCTTTGATAATGAGCATATCATCGGTGCGGCCCAGGATTCTGGTCATGCGGTAACTGGTTCTGCCGCAAGCACAGGGCTCAATTATCAACCTTGTCAGATCACGTGTTCTATAACGGATAACCGGGAAGGCTTCCTTGGTCAGGGTGGTGATGACCAGTTCTCCAACTTCTCCAGGCTGGACCGGCTCCAGGGTATTCGGGTTGATTACTTCAACCAGGAAATGATCTTCACTGATATGCAGTCCCTTGCACTCCAGGCATTCTCCGGCAACACCCGGCCCCATCACTTCACTTAAACCATAGTTATCTGTTGCCCTAATATTGAGCTTATTGTTGATCTCCGTGCGCATTGCCTCAGACCAGGGTTCCGCTCCAAACAAGCCATATTTCAAAGAAAGACCGCTGACATTAATTCCCATGTCGAGCATGGTATCGGCAATCATCAGGGCATAACTGGGGGTACAGACCAGGGCCGTGGTTTTAAAGTCCTGCATTATCTGAATTTGGCGTTTTGTATTGCCGCTGGAAATAGGTATAACCGAGGCCCCGATACGTTCTGCGCCGTAATGAAGACCAAAACCGCCGGTAAACAGCCCATAGCCAAAGGCTATTTGGATAACATCGTCCTTGGTCACTCCTGCTGCCGTGAGAACCCTGGCAACAAGATTGGACCAGATCTTGATGTCATTGCGTGTATACCCCACAACGGTTGCCATCCCGGTTGTTCCTGAAGAAGAATGTATCCTGACTATATCCCGTAATGGTACTGCAAAAAGGCCATACGGATAATTCTGGCGCAGATCATCCTTG
Source organism: Desulfobacterales bacterium (assembly GCA_030621655.1). Taxonomy (GTDB): domain Bacteria; phylum Desulfobacterota; class Desulfobulbia; order Desulfobulbales; family BM004; genus BM004. The sequence continues at coordinate 313 of JAUXHH010000186.1, read as the reverse complement.
AAAGTAAACGGCAGGCTGCTTAATTCACCCAGAGACCGGAACCCGTCGGGGTCGAGATTGATCTCTTTAAACCTGTTCCTGTAGAAAGGAACATGGGTGGACACCCGGTAAATAGTTGACTGCAGCCTCTCAAGCTGCAACTGCTCCAGATCTTCCCTGTCCATGCACTCCCTGTCTTCTTCCCAGTACTTCATGCCTCATCTCCGTTACAGTTCTTTGATAAACACCTGTAGTTCCCCGCTTTTAAAGTGCATTTTTCGTAATCATAAGTGACTAAAGTGAACTAAAGTGACTAAAGTTTTAAAAAATAATC
>JAUXHH010000145.1 GCA_030621655.1 Desulfobacterales bacterium | reverse complement strand
TTTAATTCTTAATTTTAAATTCTTAATTTATAATTGGCTCAGCCAATTATCCTTCAAGCCTGTAGTTCGGGGCTTCCTTGGTAATTATCACATCATGGACATGGCTTTCTTTAAGTCCTGCTGCAGTGATCCTGACGAATTTTGCCTTTTGCCTGAGCTCCTCAATATTGGAGGCGCCAACATAGCCCATGCCGGAACGGAGTCCGCCGACAAGCTGAAAGATCATATCTGAAAGCGGTCCCCTGAATGGAACTTTTCCTTCAATGCCTTCGGGTACCATCTTCGAAGGATTTTCCACATCTTCCTGAAAATAACGGTCACTGCTGCCCTGTCTCATCGCCCCCAGGGAGCCCATGCCGCGATAGCCTTTATAGGCACGGCCTTGATAAAGAAAAGTCTCACCCGGTGTTTCTCCGGCACCTGCAAAAAGGGAGCCGATCATTATGGAATGAGCTCCTATGCCGATGGCTTTGGTTATATCCCCTGAAAATTTGATGCCGCCATCAGCAATCACAGGGATGTTGTATTTTTGTGCGGCCATGCTGCAGTTCTTTATAGCAGTCAACTGCGGCACTCCTACACCCGCCACAATACGGGTTGTGCATATAGATCCGGGCCCAACGCCAATTTTTACAGCACTGGCGCCTGCTTTGATAAGTGCTTCAGTACCTTCTGCCGTGGCTACATTGCCGGCGATCACTTCAAGGCCGGGATAGGTTTTTGTCAGATTTTCCACGGCTTTGACAATGTTGACAGAGTGTCCGTGGGCGGAATCGAGCACTACTATATCTACCCCGTTGTTTATGAGTTGTTCTGCATGGGCAATGTAATCGGTGCCAACGCCCAGGGCGGCACCTACAATGAGCCTGCCCTTGTCATCCTTGGCAGAGTTGGGATACTTCTTTATTTTTTCTATATCCTTGATGGTGATCAGCCCCTTGAGGTTTCCTTTATCGTCAACAACAAGGAGTTTTTCAATACGGTGCTCATGCAGCAAGGCTTTTGATTCTTCGAGGGTAATGCCGACCTTGGCGGTTACCAGGTTTTCGCTGGTCATCACATCCCTGACCTTTAAGGTTGGATCAGTCACGAAGCGGAGGTCGCGGTTGGTGACGATGCCAGCCAGTTTCTCTCCGCGCAGGACCGGCACGCCTGATATTTTATAGTTGGCCATCATGTCCTGCACATCTGAAACCTGCTGGTCTTCAGTTACGGTTACCGGGTCAATGATCATGCCTGATTCTGATTTTTTAACTTTTTCGACCTGCCTGGCCTGTTCATCGATTGACATATTTTTGTGAATAATACCGATGCCGCCTTCTCTTGCCATGATGATGGCGGTCCGGTATTCAGTCACCGTATCCATTGCAGCACTGACCATAGGAATATTGAGTTTTATGTTCCTGGTAAGCAGGGTGGAAATATCAACTTCAGATGGAATAACGCTGGAGGAGGCTGGAACCAGAAGAAGATCATCAAAGGTATAAGCTGGTTCAATGACATCGGAAAGCATGTTTAATCTCCTTGAAAAATATTAATGAAATATGTCGGCGATGAGCGCGCCCGGAAAAAATATTATCTATTCACTGCCTTAATGAATATGGCAGAATCCTTCGGAAGTAGAAATGTTATCAGGGAAATGAACAGAAGTCGTATCTCTTTCCAAAGATACGGAACACTTATACAAAAATACCTTGCTAATTGCAAAGTCCTTTTCCTGCAACAGTCTAACTTTTAGGCATAAAATTGTGTTGAGAACAATCCAGGGAAGGAATATCGGAAATACTGCTGAGCAGAATACCTTCCAAAAGTCCTGTATCGCTGACTCTCATCCTGTCCTGCTGTACGAGTTTCAGCAGCATTTGATAAATCCGTAAACCGGCCGGCAGAATTTCTCCCCTGCCTTCGCCAAGGCAGGGAAGCTCATTTCGCCTGTCTGCTGGAAGCACTATAAGTTTGCTCCAGAGTTCTTCCATGGTATTACGCTGCAGTATATGGGCGTGAACAAGGGATTCATTGTAGGAAGTCAGGTTGAGATCAAGGGCAGCCAGGCTGGTTGCAGTGCCACCACAACCTATGATGTTAACCGCAGAAAGTTTTCCTGGAAATCTTAACTTTTCCAAGGCGTTAGCGATAGTATCAGCAAGTATGGCATCCATTGCTGCAATATCGGGTTGTGGTGCTGTAAGAAATTTTTCTGTCAGGCCGATAACGCCCAGGCCCATACTTTCAACCCCTGTTTGTCCGGTCGCTTGATCAGTAAAAAGAAGTTCTGTGGAACCTCCACCCACATCAACCAGGAGGAAGGTGCCTGATAACGGTTCCCTGCAACCTGATAAAGCTCCGGCAAGGTTTAAATGTGCCTCTTCTACGCCGCTGACAATATCAATTTTAGATTGCAGAATTTCTTCAGCATTCTGTAGGAAAAGGTAGCTGTTTGCGGCCTGCCGCAGGGCTTCAGTGCCGCAGACCCTGATGCTTTGAGGCTGGTAATGATCCAGGCTTTTGCGAAAAATGCGCAGCACTTCGAGGCCCTTTTGCATGGCACGTTCATGCAAGATTTTATTTTCTGCCAGACCGCGTCCCAAGCGCACAGTCACCAGTTTTTTGTCAAGTACACTCAAGTTGCCGGCAGAGCAGATTGCCACAAGGAGCCTGAAAGTGTTAGACCCCAAATCAATGCCGGCAGCGATATGTTGATCAATAGTCATTGATTCGCAGCACTGAATAGTTTAAGTTTCCCTACATTTTGCAGAGAAAACATATTATTCTAAGTGAGAAGCCATGTTAATTTCTATTAATCCGGATAATCCGCAACCGCGGCATATAAAGCAGATTGCAGAAAAGCTCCGAAGTGGAGCTGTTATCTGTTATCCGACAGATACAGTGTACGGGATAGGTTGTGATATTTTCAACCAGAAAGCCATCAAGAGGATATTTCAGATAAAAAAACGGGCCAAGTATAAACCTTTCAGTTTTATGTGCTCAAGCCTGAAAAATGTAAACGACTATGGCCATGTTTCCAATATGGCATATCGTATAATGAGAAAGGCGCTGCCCGGGCCTTTTACCTTTGTTCTTCCCGCTTCAAAATTAGTTCCTAAAATAATGATTACAAAGCAGAAAACTGTAGGTATCCGGGTGCCTGACAATAATATCTGCCTGGCGCTTATTGAAGAACTGGAAAACCCTATCCTTACTACCAGCGCTATTCTTGATAAAGAGGGCGACCCTCTTTCAGAAGCTTATGAGTTTGATGAGCTGCTGGGAAATATGCTTGACCTGGTTATAGATGGGGGTATGGTGTTTCCTGACCCCTCGACTATTGTTTCATTTACCGGCGAAGAACCTGAAATCCTCAGGCAGGGCAAAGGAGATGTCAGTCGGTTCTACGTTTAACCTGCATAATTTACCGGCCGATAAATTCATATATTCTGCAGTATTTATACTTTGTCTATCTGACATCTCGATTGGTAAATTATACAGGTTGGCAGAACCTGCCGGCAACGTAATCCAACAAATAGAGAGGCTAACTCTCTTATTTCTTTTCAATCAAGGCCTCTTTCATTGATTTGCTCATAGCGAAATGCAAAGTCTTTCGGGGTGGGATATCCATAATTTTCCCTGTCTTGGGATTTTTCGTTTGTCTCGCTTTTCTCTTGCGGACTGAAAGGCTGCCAAAGCCCCTTATTTCAACCCTGTTTCCCTGAGCAAGAGATTCAGACATTGTTTCGATTATAATATCTACAGCCTTGCTGATATCTTTTTTCAGGTACCCCTCCAGGCTGTCAGTCGTTTTTTCAATCAGATCTCGTTTTAACATGTTTTTCCTTGATGAAGATATATAGTTTAATGATTTAAGTGTGTTATGCTTTGTCTGAATATTTCAGGTGAAAGGTAGTGTCAATGTATTCCGGTCCACTCAAAAGAGAGAATGGGATATAAGGGCACGAAGTTATCAACAAGTGATTCGGCATTCGTCAACAGGTTGAACAGGGAGAATTTTCGATCCACCTTTGGGTAGATGAGCCGGGGGTCTTCGACATCAAGTCCACCCATGTCAGCAGCAATGGTAATAGCATCGGTGAAGTTTCCCAGGCTGTCAATGAGACCGACTTCAAGCGCCTGCTCCCCGGTATAGATTCTCCCGTCTGCCAACTCCCTGATAATATCTTCCTCCATATCTCTGGCTGCAGCAATATCCCGTACAAACTGACCGTACACATTATCGATCAGATCCTGCATGAGTTTACGTTCTTCCTCGCTCATAGGCCGGTTGCTGGCCCCCACATCTTTGAGCGGGCCACTTTTTATCACTTCGCTCCTGTAGCCTATTTTTTCAAAAAAACCTTCCAGGTTCGGGAACTTTACAATAACACCGATACTGCCGGTCATGGTCCCGGGGTTGGCGATAATGTTTTCTGCACCCAGAGCTGCATAGTAGCCTCCGGAAGCCCCCATGGAGCCCATGGATGCTATAACGGGTTTTACCTCGTTGGTGCGCATTACCTCCTTATATATTTCCTGTGATGCCCCGACAGAGCCGCCCGGACTATCAATTCGCAGGACGATAGATTTGACATTGGGGTCGTGCCTGAATTCGGTCAAGTGTTTAAGGGTCTGCTCTGACGAGACGATTAAGCCCTTGAGCTCAACGATCCCCACGCCTTCTTTACTGGAAAAAATATCTGTTTGGGAGTCATGGGAAATAAGTGAAGAGATTAACAGGGATACCCCCCCTAAAAAAAGGAAAAATATCCCTGTTAATATAAAAAGTCCTAAAAGAATAGGATGTTTTTGGCGAAATGAACTCATCAGGTGCGCATACAGGACGACCAGCTAAAAGTAGTTTGTTATTCCTTGTCAGCTTTCTCTTCGGCAGCAGCGTCAGCGGCTTCCTCTTCCGGAGCAGCCTCAGTAGCGGGCTCTTCGGCAGCAGCTTCAGCGGCTTCCTCTTCCGGGGCAGCCTCAGCAGCGGGCTCTTCGGCAGCAGCTTCAACGGCTTCCTCTTCCGGGGCAGCCTCAGCAGCGGGCTCTTCGGCAGCAGCTTCAGCGGCTTC
>JAUXHH010000181.1 GCA_030621655.1 Desulfobacterales bacterium | reverse complement strand
TTCAATATTGGAGATACTTTTTTCGTAGACCTTGTCTTTGGGGACCAGCCCAAGAATGGGCATATCCTTGTCTATGAGTGCGATGGGGCCATGTTTGAGTTCACCTGCCGCGTATCCCTCAGCATGGATATACGATATTTCTTTCAGCTTCAAAGCACCTTCAAGGGCAATTGGATAATTCAGTCCTCTGCCGACAAAAAGGAAGTTGCGGCTGTCGTAAAAGAGTTCAGCAACAGCTGTAATCTTTTTCTGCAGTCCGGGCAGACTTTCTTCCAGTAATGCTGGAAGACCAATAATAGCCTGGCCCAGCTGTTTGATTGTATTTGACGGCAGGGTTTTGCGAACCTGAGCCAGGTATGAAGCAAAAAGGAACAGGGCCGCCAACTGGCTGGTAAATGCCTTGGTAGAAGCTACGCCGATCTCAGGGCCTGCATGGGTATAAAGCGTTGCATCAGCTTCCCGGGTCATGGTGCTTCCCACAACATTGCAAATGGTGATCACTTTAGAGCCGAGTTGAGAGGCAAGTTTTATCCCTGCCAGGGTATCTGCTGTCTCTCCAGACTGGGAAATGGAAAGAGTAAGCACCTTATTGTTTAATAAAAGCGTGCGGTAGCGGAACTCTGAGCCGATATCAACCTCCACCGGAATCCCAACCCATTTCTCAAGCCAATATTTTGCTACCAGAGCTGCATGCCAGGAAGTACCGCAGGCTACCAGCACAATCCGTTCGAGACTTTTAATGTACTTTTCAGACAAGCCAATTTCAGAAAGTTCTATCCTGCCGCTTTGTGGATCAATTCTGCCGCGGAGCGTGTTCAGCAGGGCCTGGGGTTGCTCGTAGATCTCCTTGAGCATAAAATGCTTGAATCCGGCTTTTTCAGCCATGCCGGCGTTCCAGGTAATTTTTTGCACCTGTTTTTTGATCTTGCGGCCGGTATCAAGATTTCTCACCTCCCACTTTTCTACTGAAAGAATAGCGATTTCTTTGTCCTCAAGAAAAATTACTTTCCTGGTATATGGTAAAAGGGCCGGAACATCAGAGGCTAAAAATGTACCATCTCCATTGCCGATCCCGATAACGAGCGGACTGTGATTTCTGGCAGCCACTATGATATCAGGCTGGCCTTTCCAGAGAATTCCGACCGCGAAAGAACCCTTGACCTTTTTTAATGCCTTGCGCACTGCCGTAACCAGGTCCTTGTCAAGATAGTCCTCTATCAGGTGGGCCAGAACTTCGGTGTCGGTATCTGAACGGAAAATGTGGCCGCGTTTTTTTAAATGATTTCGCAATGTCTGATAATTTTCAATGATGCCGTTATGCACCAGGACAAGATCGTCATTGCAGTCACCATGGGGATGGGCGTTTGCAGTGGTTGGAGCCCCATGGGTAGCCCAGCGTGTATGCCCCAGGCCAACATGACTTTTGACACCCAGCACCTCTTCGACAATTTTTTCCAGATTACCGAGTTTTCCCTCGGCCCGGTGCTTGGTTAACGTGTTATTTTGCCAATAAACCAGACCGGCTGAATCGTAGCCCCTGTATTCCAGGCGCTTGAGTCCTTCCATGAGTATGGGGACTACTTTTCTTGTACCTATATAGCCAACTATGCCGCACATAATTTTTCCTGTTCTAAGGTGATTGAAGCAATTTTAAAAAATGTTCATCCTCAACTGGATAACCTGCAGGTGTGTTAAAGGATGGTTCAATTTTTTTAAATTAATTTAAAGGGTAACTCGATAAAATATATGAGTAAATCTACAAAACAAAAATCGCGAATACGAGTTTTTTCTTTTCACCCTTCCAAAAAGGTTGTAATTGTTTACCATTTTGTGCAGAAAAAATCATTCTTCTAACAAGAACTGTTGACCCCAATGAAGCAATGCAGTCTTTTTCTATGTAGCGGAAAAGGTTGGCAAGTTGCAAAAAAGGATACCATTATGACAAACGATTTAACGCAAATGCGGCAACGGCTTAAAGAGCTTTTGCTGCAAAAATCTTACCGGGAGGGCAAAGTCAAACTATCCTCCGGTCTGGAATCGGATTTTTATATTGATGGCAAACAAACCACCCTTGATGCAGAAGGGGCATATCTTTGCGGCAGATTACTTTTTGACCTGATCCGGACAGGAGGCGTAGGGATTGGCGGCGTGGGGGGCATGACCCTGGGGGCAGACCCCTTGGTGACGGCGGTTTCTCTGATCAGTTACCTGGACAATGAACCTATCCCGGCTTTTATTGTTCGCAAAGAGCCCAAAGGGCACGGGACGGAAAACTATATCGAAGGAAAAAGCAACCTGGCTGATGGTACCAGGGTGGCCTTGTTGGAAGATGTGGTTACCACTGGCGGCACTCTTTTACAGGTGATTGACAGGGTCGAAGCCCAGGGATTTAAGGTGGGCCTGGTTGGCACTATCGTTGACCGCCAGGAAGGCGGGGAAGAAGCTTTAGCAGCAAAAGGATATAAGCTTCTTTCAGTATTTACCAGAGAAGAACTGTTGGCATGATACGTCGGTAATTTTTTTGCCCGCTGAGTTAAGATTGTGATGAAATGCAAGAAATGTAAAGGGAATCTTGAAATATTGCGTATGTGCAGGAAAGTTCGTATGCAGTGCAAAAAGTGTGGGAAAGAGTATCAGATTCACGAAGTTGCTGACCAGTTGGACAGAGAAACGGAAGAAACGCTCGCGCGCTATACCGCTATAATTTATGATTAATTTTAAAGTAGTATACCATCCTTGAAAAAGAAAAAGCCTGATATTGATATTGGTGCCTGTTCACTATGCATGGGCTGCGTTGAAATCTGTCCGGACGTTTTCCGGCTCAATGATGCCGGCTACATTGAAATCATCGATCTGCAGGAGTACCCGGAAAAAGACATAAATGATGCAATTATGTTCTGCCCGGAAGACTGTATAAGTTGGCAGGAAGAGTGATTTATGCTGCAGGGCAGTATTTTTTTCAGGTTTAAATAATCTACGCACGACAAGGTTCATGGTAAAAAAAAGTGGCAGTGGCATAGGTCGACTTTCCAGCGCATTCGGTTGGTCAATGTCCGGGCTCAAGGCTGCATTTTTGCAGGAAGCCGCCTTTCGTCAGGAATTTTTTCTGTGTGTCATTCTGGCCCCTCTGGGCTTTTATTTCGGTGAAACAGGAGTTGAAAAAGCCCTGCTGCTGGGAAGCCTTATGCTTGTTCTCATTGTTGAGTTGTTGAACTCTGCCGTAGAGGCTGCGGTTGACAGGATCAGCAAAGACCGGCATGTTCTGGCCGGTCAGGCTAAAGATATGGGATCTGCAGCAGTTTTTCTTTCTCTGCTGAATGTTGCGGTAGTCTGGGTGCTTATAATCCTGACCTGATAACACCCAATTCCTTTAGTTTACCGAAGTCTGCTTCACAGAAGTTTTCAAGGGCCCGGTTATGCCGATGGTTTTCTGGGCAGCTTTCAAAAAAGATTCAAACGTCTTAGCATCAAGGGCGCTTAGGGAAATGGCCTTGTATTCCCTGCATTGTTGCTCAACAAAGTTTTTGTCCACCAGGTCTATCTTATTCAAGACCCTGAGGCAGGGGATTTTATCCAGGCCCAATTCCCGCAATTGTTTCTCCACCACAGCAATCTGGTCTGGAAACCGTGGGTTGCTTGCATCAATCACGTGAACCAGCATATCCGCTTCATAGAGTTCTTCAAAGGTGGCCTTGAATGCCTGGAGCAGTTCATCGGGCAGGTTGCGGATAAAACCAACAGTGTCGGTTATTATTACCTCTATGTCCTTTGGGAATCGGAGTCTGCGGCTTGTTGGATCCAGGGTCGCAAAAAGTTTGTCTTCGGCAGTTATCTTACTTTGGGTGAGTGTGTTGAGAAGGGTGGATTTGCCGGCATTGGTATAACCGACCAGGGAAATGACAGGTATATCTCTCTTACGGCGTCGTGATCGCCTATGGTACCGTTCTTTACTTACCTTTTTTAATTTCTTGGCCAGAAGGGCAAGCCGATCGTTAATACGCCTGCGGTCAATCTCCAGCCTGGTTTCACCAGGGCCGCGGCCACCGATGCCACCGGTAAGCCTGGACAGTGCGTCATCCCTCATAGTCAGGCGCGGCAGCATATACTTCAGTTG
>JAUXHH010000217.1 GCA_030621655.1 Desulfobacterales bacterium | reverse complement strand
CAGCAGTTGCAGCAGTTGCAGATGGAATAGAAGCGGTCCAGCATGGCATCCTTGAAAAAAGCATGATGCACATGGCCGCGTTGTTCTTCAGCCTCCATGATGCCTACAGCTTCCTGCTGGGTGATTCTCCTGGCCTTGTCTGGATGATGTTCGACAATGAAGCTGGTAAAAGGCTCGCCGATGACCAGGCAGACATCTTCCGGCTGGCAGGGTTTTTCCTGGGCCGCCCGGCAGGGACATTTTAACACAGCAATGTGATTCGGGTTTTCCAGGATAATGTCCCGGGCCCGTTTATAAGGGATGACCTGTTCCAGGTCGGGCATGTTGAGGGGTTTGTTGACGGTGATGAGTTTGCGGGCCTTGTCAAGGGGCATGACCTTGGCATGATAGCCGTCGGCAAAGGTAATTTTTGTTTTGTGCCCGGCTGACGGGTTGTGGGCATCACCTTTTGGTTTGGGAAAGAGACAGGTAGCAAAACTGAAAAAAGGTTTGAGTATTTTTGTTAAGGGATGACGCCCTTTGGCAACAGCTATATAAAAATAGATCCAGCGGCCATATATATAGCCATGGATAAAATCACCCAAGGAATGTTTTTGACTGGCACGTGACTCCTGAAAAAATTTCCTGGTCGAAGGGCAGATGAAATGGCTTGAATTCTTCTCAATACGCTTCATTGACAGCACCTGAATTTATGAAAATTGTATCTTTCCGGGGAAGAGCCTTATTAAAAACAGTCAGCTTGGCAAGCCTTTTAAAGGTGTATCATATCGTTCAAGAGTGAAACTTACAAAACAACCAGAGAAAAATACAGGCGATTGTAAAAAAAGTTTGTAAGATTGACGGTCTCAGGGAAAACTTCATGTACCCTGGTGGCGACAAATGGATAAGAAATCAAAAAAAATATACTGGGCCGGTGCAGGAGCAGCTTTTCTGCTGGCACTGCTTTTGGCCCTGGCTGTTATTGTGCCCAGAGTTGTTGATTCAGTCTGGTTGAAAGAAACCATCCGGACCGAGGTTGCAAAGCAGGTTAACGGGGATTTTGATTTTCAGAAGGCTGAAATTTCCATACTGCCGGCTCCTTATGTAGCCCTGCAGCAGGTCAGCCTGAACATCCCTGCAGCAGTACAGGTCAACCTGGACACCATCAAGGTGTATCCCAAACTTTTTCCTTTGCTTCTTGGCAATATCGAACTTGATAAAATAGTAATTGATAGACCGGATTTCTCCTTGCCGCTTCCGGAGAAGTCAGGAAAAAAACCTGAACAGGAAACACCCTTCAGTCTCTCTGGAATTCTGGAAACCGCTTCATCTAAATTATCTCCGATACTTTCAGCAATTCCTGATTTGGAAGTAGGTGCGCATAAGGGCACCCTGCGTCTTTTTGCAGCTGGGAAACAAGTCTTCCTGTTTGAGAATATAAACGGCTCCTTTGATGTCAGCAGCAAAAACATAACTATTTCAATTAGCTGCGGATCAAATATCTGGAAGTCCATGGAGCTGCAGGCCACACTTGAGCCAGATTCCAAAAAAGGAAAAGGTAAGAGTTTCCTGCAAAACTTGAACAGCAAGGTGCTTGCCGATTACTTTCTGGCTGACAAATTTCCCCTTTTGGATGGAGCATTTTCCAGTCTGCAGGTAGATTTTACTGTCAGTCCGGAAACAGGTCTTAGTGCAGATGTTCAGAGTTCCGGAGCCTCTTTTTCTACCTTCCACAAAGATAAAAAAATTACAGCAAAAATTGATAACCTGAAGGGGAACATTCAGCATACCGACCAGCTAAGCTCAATAACTGTTGAGGATCTCACCCTCTCCAATCCTCAAGTCCAACTGAGCGGTTCATTCAATTTTGATAAAACCGTACCTGGTGCAAACCTGGACATCAAATCACAAGGTGCGGACATCACAGGTGTGCGGGAAGTACTTCCTGCATTTATCAGTGCACTGTTCGGCGACCTGCCTGTTGTGCAGGAAATATTTAATATTGTCAGGGGAGGCACAGTCACCCGGGCAAGTTTTGATGTCAAGGGAAAATCCCTTGAAGACCTGGCAGAATTCGAATCCATGGTTATACAGGGACACATTGAAAATGGGGATATTTCTCTCTCTGACCTTGGTCTGAACCTGCAAGGGGTTACCGGTGAAGTTACCATTGCCAAGGGTGTTCTTGATGGCAAAAATCTGCAGGCAAATCTGGGCAATACCACAGCCAGAAAAGGAAGCCTGACACATGGCCTGGTAAAAAAAGAAACAACCCCGTTTCACCTTGATTTAGAACTCAACGTCGACATCGCAGATGTGCCTCCAGTGCTGAAGCAAATGCTGCAGGATGAAAAAATGGATTACCATCTGTCGCTCTTTGAAAGTCTTGGTGGAACAGCAGCGGGCAGACTTACCATAGGTGAAAGTCTGGAGTCTCTAAAGGTAAGGGTTGAAGTTGATAAAATAAATGCCCAGGCTCAATACAAGCCAATTCCCTATCCTGTTTCAATTGACGGCGGCAGGATTCTTATTGAGGGGCTGACGGTTCAATCTCATGAACTAAAGGGGAAAATCGGTAACTCCACATTTTCAAACTTCTCAGACAGAACGAGCTGGGAAGGGGAACCGACTGTAGATGTGCAATCAGGAACCTTTCACGTTGTGCTGGATGAAATCTTCCCCTGGCTGGCATCTTTTGAGAAACTGGCAGAGGAGACAAAGAATATAACAAATATTACCGGGATTGCCGAGGTCACTGTCAAAAGCATCAAGGGCCCACTGCTGCAGCCGGCAAATCTACAATATGAACTGCAGGGAGCCTTGAAGAATATTAACCTGACTGCCAAAACACTTCCAGGACCTCTCAACATCAAAACCGGCCAGATAAACATTGTACCCGACAAAATAACCTTTAATAATCTGCAGGCCGACCTGCTGGACAGCTCACTTACTTATTCCGGAGTTCTGCAAAATTTTATCGACGGAAAAACCAATACCCATGTAATTGTAACAGACGCAACTATTGGGAATGAGCTCAATACCTGGTTCGCGCTAGAGATTTCAGCACCTAAAGAATATCTTTTTAGAACGCCTCTGTTAATTTCCAGTTTGACTTTAAAATGGACCAGAAAAGAACTGCTTGATCTACAGGGAGACTTCTCAATCAAAAACGGACCGACTTTTTCTGTTGATCTCATGCTGAACCCGGATGAGTTCATTCTGCGCAACCTGTCTCTCGAAAATGGTGCTGATCAGGCCAGCATCAAACTGGACCTGAAAAAAAGAAAAATCGGGGCTGAATTTCAAGGGTCCCTATCGAAAAATACGATTGATAAAATCCTGCTTCATAACAATATTTTTCCCGATGCCTGGATCAAGGGGGATATTAATTTTCATATCGATATGGATTCTCTTGCCACCTCGACTGCCGCTGGCACGCTTGACGGCGGCGATTTTATACTCCCCTGGAAACCCGACAACCCCATCCTGATTGACAGCTTCTCACTCTCAGCCACTGACAAAACAATCACAATCAATTCGGCTGAGGCTGTTATTGAAAATAAAAAATACTCCATAAACGGCCAGACAGCACTAAAGCAGGAACGCTTATCCATGGACTTTGATGTCAAAACCGACATTATTGAA
>JAUXHH010000256.1 GCA_030621655.1 Desulfobacterales bacterium | reverse complement strand
TAAGGCAGTCAATATCTCACGAGGCCTGCTGGAATTTAAGATTGGCCAAATGCTTCCTGACAAGAATGCCAACATTGTTGTCTACTGCCGAACAGATGCTCGTTCTGCCTTTGCAACGGCAATTATGCAGGAAATGGGCTATACAAATGTCAAGAACCTGAAGGGTGCATTTAAGGCATGGGGGCTTGCAGGATATCCCATTTACAACCGTCATGGTGAATTTACCATGCTCTCCTTTGAGAAGAAGGAATAGTGTGTTTTTAACATGTGAAACAAAAAAGGCTCCTGGAAGAATTCCTGGAGCCTTTTTTATAGAAATTTTCAAGAAGCCTTAAAGACGACTTCGTTTTTTTCTGGAAATTTTTCCTATTATCCAGCCGAAGAAGAAAACCCCGCCACCTGCCAGAAACCATTTAATCATTCTGGAATCAGATATTTTTTCATTTTCATTCCGGAGTTCTTTAATGCCTGCTGCCAGTTTTTTGTTTTTTTGGAGCAATTGATCCCGCTCTTGAGCGATCTTTATGACATTTTCGGCCTGGGCCATAAGGGTGTTGTACTTTTCAGTTATAATGCGTTCATTGTTTAAGGACTGTTCAAGATTTTGTTCATAATCTGCTGATTTTGTCGTTAAGTCAGAGAATTCACGAGCATATTTTTCCTGGATTCCATTGAGCTGCTTTTCAAGGCTGATCTTTGTTTTCTGCAGTTCACTGATTTTTTTCTGCAGTCCACTGTTCTCGATTTTAAGCTCGTCGATACGTTGCGTTTTAGGAGGGTTTGAACTTATATACTGGCGCAGAACATATCCCTCGATACCGTCGCTGGTTCTTACTTTCAGATATGACTGGCCTTCCTCCAGAACTTCCATAGGAGTGCCTGTCTTCAAAGTTTTTAATATCTTATGATTTGTGCTTTTTCCCAGCCGTAAAGTGATTACCAACTGGTCTCCGACATAACGGGTGTCAGCTTCAGCTGAGGGTACAATCACATTTGATGTAATTATGATCAGTGCAAAGATTATGGAGAAGTATTGCATTGGATGCCTCCTGATAAAGTTGCGTCCGATTGCCCAGACACATCTTGTGATGTCTTAGGTGTAAGTGCTCTGAGTATTCCTTTGCCAAAAAATACCTTAATTTAGAATAGTTACGGGTGTCAAGGCCGAAAAACCCCGGAGCAGTCTTTCAGAAACTCATAAAGCACATCAGCCAGGCACAAAAAAGTCTACAGTGCTATTGTGCTGCCTTTTTCCGGTAACATAATTTTCACGTCATTATATTTTTTCTGAAAGCTTGTAATTTTATTTACGGATTGCTTACGAATATCTCTTTGCATATGCACCAGTGCAAGACGTTTGACGTTTGAATTGCGGGCAAAATCAAGACATGTTTTGATGGAGCCATGTCCAGGCACTGAGTCCTCAAATCCGTAAGCTTCATGAATTATAATATCACATCCATTTGCCAATGATCGGGTCATGGGGGTTGGGCGGCCGTCGCCGCTGTAAAAGATGGATTTTCCATGGAGTTCAAGCCTTAATGACAAACATGGTTGTGAATGCTCGTTATAGGCAGCACTAAAGGTGCTGTCTGAAATGTGCAGTTGCTCCTCCGGTATGATCTCGTGAAATAACAGGGAATACCCCAGGCGGGATATAAGGTTCGGATAGGCCAGTTCAAGGGCCTGTTCAATTTTAACTTTGACCCCTGGCGGGCCAATGATGTTGAGAGGCTTGGACCGGTTCATTTCCCAGAACCAGAGGAGCAGAAGAGGCGTACCCAGAAAGTGATCACCATGGAAATGTGAAATCCAAAGTATCTCGAGTTCTTCTGCTGAAGGATTTAAAGAGAGGTACTGGTGCGGGACACTGAAGCCGCAGTCAAGTAGAATTCGTCCTGCGGTTTCTCCTGCATCGGTTTTGATCAGGATAGATGTGTTCGGTTGGTTGCCATCACAGGCTTCGCCGACCCCAAGAAAATGAATTTCCATTTTTCCTCCACAGATTGATCTATAAATTTGTCACCGTAAGTTTTTTATACCTGCAAGTTCAGTGACTACGTGAGACAAGCCCATCGTAACCCTTGCTAAACGGTTATAATCAATTTTTTCAGGTGTGTCCTCAGAGGTGTGATAGTGTTCATATCTGAATAAAGCTGTATCAGTTACCATTATGGCCCTGTAACCTGCCCGCCAGAATGACCAGTGATCTGACCAGCCTATGCCGGTGATCCATCCTGGAGCTGCAGTGCCTTCAGAAGGGAATTGCGTGTGACGTCGAAATGCGCCAAGGCTTTGCTGCACCAGATGTCGTGAACCGAGGTTTCCTACAAAGCCGATAAAATTGGCAGTATGGGGATAGAAAAAATTGAAAGGAAAAGGATACTGCTGGCTATGAGGAGTCTCGGAGTAATATCCCATTGTTTCCAGGGAAAGCATGGCCACGATATTATCTTTGCGTTTGCGGGCCAGGGAGGCATAAACTTTACTTCCCATGTCACGTCGAAGAAAAAAAGGAGGTTCTTCATTGGTGAAGGCAACTAAACGAATCGTCCTGGCAAGATTTCTGTTGCCAAGCAGTCGGGATATTTCGAGTAAAGCAGCAACACCTGAGGCGTTATCATTAGCGCCGGGACAGCCAAGTACCGAATCATAGTGAGCGCCAATCAGGATTATCTCATCTG
>JAUXHH010000222.1 GCA_030621655.1 Desulfobacterales bacterium | reverse complement strand
CATTGTCCCCTCGACATTTCAAACCCAAGCCATGCCAGTGTTGCGTCAGTTGAGAGTTGACGTGACACTAAATATTTACCCGGTACAATTATTCTCTGCTCCATGTGTCCTTCATCTTGTCTGAAAAGCACTGGGACTACAGTAAACTGTCTGGCCACCATCTTCTTAAAATCTCCCGGGCGCAGCGTAATGACTCATTAAGCTGTTTATCTTTTAGTGTTGGCATTGATGCTCCTTTCTGCCAGGCATCAAAGTCGACGATCATTTCTTTTTCGGTTAAAAACGTAAGACTCTTTTTAAACTTATTGTCCTGGCGTAACCACTCCACGGGCAAGACCCCAACTGAACACCCTGCTGTCAGGGCTTCATACACCATGGAAATGGAGTCAGCCGTCACCCAGACAGTCCCATTGCTTGCATATTGATCTTCCACCCAACCGGCAGGCGTATTCTTTGATCTAAAAAAAGAAAGATGCTGCATGGTGCCGCCCATGTCTTCCAGACTTCTGCAGGTTTCTTCAGGGGTGCGCGGTGAAGATGATACTGTCCAGTGTATGGTTCGGTCTTTATCAATAATAATTCGAATCTGCTCAACGACCTCAGCGGATTTCCATACATGGCTTTTTGTATCTAAACCTCCTACGAGAATCAGTCCTCTGTCACTCTGCTGTCTTCCTTCAAACTTTACAGTATTGGGAGGTCCCTGTGTAACAAATACATTGGCTGCTGATGCCGGCTGATCATGCATGGGTATGCAGCACAGGTCAAATTTATTCCGAAACAGCGTATCAGGGGTCATGCAGGTAATAACCCGCGCTTGCTTTCCTGAAAAATCGATTTGCGACTTTTTATTCAACAGCATTGGAATATGGGTATGAGTTCCGGTGCCTATAACAAGATCAACAGGATGTAAAATCCTTCCCTGTTTGCCCCCTAGTGGAATTGGCGAGAGGTAGGTTAGCCAATTTTTTACATATACAACAGGAGCCACGGAAACCTTTATGGAATAAACCTCGATTGGAGTTATGTCAGCCAAGGCATCCAAAATCCCCTGGGTCTGCTTTTCATGCCCCAAGCGTCCGTCAAAGTAGGCAACAATGGAGAGTGGCTTCATGCTTTACCTATTTTATTTCTAAAAAACCCACTTCACTGGAAGTGAGAATATTTGATTTTATGGAATACTTCTCTCTGTTGCCAAAGCTCTACTCCGCTATCATACGACAACCGCAGCATGCACAACAAAAATTACAACAGAATTATGTCAAAAAGCCGGCAATCTTGGGTTTAAATACTCTGAATTACGACAATTTGCAATTGGAAGGCAGTAAAACGGTCACAGCTTTAAATAGAGGAAAGCTGCAACCGCAACTGTAATTTTATGAGACCACGCCAGTGAGTTGTACAAGGTTATCCCTGGCAAACTCAATACTCGGATCAAGTGATAAAGCAAGCTCAAAATACTTTATGGCTTCCTCATTTCTCTCAAGCCTGCGATAGTTAACCCCCAGGTTGGCGTAATCGATTGCCGAGGATGGATTTAACTCAATGGTCTTGCTGAAGTGAGAAACGGCATTTTCATATTCCTCCAGCTTAAAATGACAAAAGCCCAGCAGATTATGGATATCAGGCCTGGTGCTATCTATTTCAGCACCTTTTTCAAGAATCACAATAGCCTCCCTGTACTGCTCGAGATCCTTGAGGCAGTTGCCTAAATAGGAATAAATATAGGGCAGATCCTCATCACTGGGATTCATTTCAAGGGCTTTATTAAAATGGACCAGGGCTTCATCCTGCCGGTCAAGAGCCAAAAGGTTGCGACCCAGGTAGAATTCTATGTAATAGGCATCGGGCAGCAGTTTCTGCATGTTGAGCAGATGGGCGTTGGACTCAAGCGGATCTTCGACCAATTCAGCCATGAGTTTTGCGGCAAACAGACCTGCATTCCTGCTTGTCGCCCTCTCCCGGAAATGAGCGCCCGGTATAATTGTATATATCGAGGTCATTTTCAGCTCCGGATGCATGGTGTTGACAATAAAAACCTCCATATCAAGATTTTCCAGGGCAGTTAAACACCTCTCAACCTCAATCTTCATATTATTGTCGGTAAGGTCAGGGAGATCCTGCAGGTCAATCTCAGGTCCGCTCATGAGATAATTTATCTCCTGCATGGATAACGGTTTTGGCAGACCGCTGGCCACATAGTTTGCATGGGTATTGAAGTCTCCTGCAAGCTGGGCAACTTCTGTGAGAGCCCGGATCAGGGCCTTTTCAGGGTTAGGGGTTGTGCCGGCAGTCCAGACGATCTCACTCATAACCGGAAATGTGGAAGGGTCAATACAGAGAGCACTGATTGTCGGCACTCCTGTATCGAGACTAAAGTCATTAATGTAGACCTCAATACCATTTCTGGTGAACTTCTCTATAAGTTCCCGTGAAACAGGATCTCTGGCTGACTCGAGCCTGATACGGGGCACAGGCCTCTTTTCATGACTTACGACTGAACAGACATGGCGTTCAATTATCTCACATATGCCCTGGGAGATTGACTCCTCGTAAGAGTTGCCGTTAGAGGGGCCATTAAATTCATTAATGGCATAAAACCAGGAAAACGGAATTAAGACCTCTTCCTCTTTATTGAGGTTGGTTGCCCATGTCCATCTGATAGGAATATCCGCTAGAAGCTTTTCAAGCATTTCCTCTTCCATGGTCTCATCATGGACTGACTGCAGCAGCCTTTTTACAGGCATCAGATTATAGCCGGCACCCTTCAGATTCGGATAGGTGTCAACAATAAAATTATCGGGATTTTTCATGAAACTGAAAAAACTGAAACGCTCTCCCAGTTCCATACAGGCACTTGCCTGGGATTGTTCCGGAGTGATGCCCTTTCCCATCTGCTTTTTGTTGCCTATGACGTCTCTGGCATCTTTACCGGTAATACTGAAATAGATTGGGATATCAAGCCGTCCGTTATCAATGCGCCTGACTTCCTTTAAAATTTCCAAATCCACTTCTTCAAGACGCTTCTTAAAACGTTTTACAGTTTCAACAGGTGTAAACACCTTATCCTGATCATAGGTATATGTTTTGTAACAGTCTTCTAAACGTATCGGCTTTTGCTCCATGGTTATTCTCCCCGCAAATTATATATCTATCTCATGGTAATTTATTAAAATAATCCATCCAAATAATGTTGGAGTAACAGAGACTACAGGCTCATATGCCACAATGTGGTATATGATTTTACATCAGAAAGGAATCTATTTACACCATGGAGACTATATCGGCCACTTTTTTTTGCCAAAGTTCTCCATGGGCATAGAGATGGGCGGTGCGGGAAATTTCTCCGGATATGACGAGTTCAATATGCAATCGTTCTACAGGCATTAAGCTTCCAAGCCTTTCCGGCCACTCTATAACTGTCAATCCGTGACCGTAGAAATATTCAGGGAAACCCAGTGATTCGATCTCTTCTTCAGACCCAAGCCGGTAGAGATCCATATGATACAATGGTATCCTGCCC